>CANNPG010000051.1:0-7530 GCA_947507375.1 uncultured Collinsella sp.
AGATCGAACAACGTGACTGGAGTTCAGACGTGTGCTCTTCCGATCTTAACTCGGCAATATCGGCTCCAGATGTTACAGATCGAGACGTTCCCGAACGGCACCAGCTCTTTGTCTCAATCTGTAACATCTAAGTCCAATTTTGCCGAGTTACTGTTACAGATCGAGACAAACCGCCGCAGACGCCCATCACAGCACAGACCGCCACGAAGGTGCATGTGTCCCCTTCGTGGTTGTTTTGCTGTTTGCCCAGATAAAACCTGCCAAAATAAACCTGTCCCTTTTTGGCAGGTTTGCTAGAGGAGGTTGGGATGGACAAGGCTAAATTGCGGCGAGCGGTGATTGCCCGGCGCGATGCGATTGATTTGGATGTGCGGGCAGCGAAGTCTGCCGTTATCTGCGCGCGGCTTGTTGAGCGACTGGGTCGCTCGGATCCCGCGGCACCGCACACCGTTGCCGTCTATGCCGCGATGGGTTCCGAAGTCAATCCTGCCGCGTTTGCCGCGGCGGCCGCCAAACGCGACTGGCGCGTGGCCTATCCGTGCATGCTCTCGGCAGCCGAAGCCACAGCTTGTGGCCAGCGCATATGCATGCGGGCAGTTGCTGTCGACGATGCGTCCGCGGCTCCGTTTATCGCCCACCCCACGCGGGCCTTCACGGCCATAAACATCGACAGCGGCCGCTTCCCTATCGTGCCTGCCGAAGCTCTCGACATGATCGTCATGCCGCTCGTAGCATTCGACCGCGCCGGCACGCGCCTAGGCTACGGCGGCGGCTGCTATGACCGCTACCTGCCCATGCTCTCGCCCGTATGTCAAATCGTCGGCATCGCCTTTGACGAACAGCGCGTCGGCCACGTTCCCACCGACGCCCACGACCTGCCGCTGCCCCACATCGTCAGCGCCTAACGGCTGGCGCACCTCCCGACGGCCTAGTGCTCCTCGCCGGCGCGGGCCAGGTCGTAGGGCGTGGTCTGGTAGACGTAGTAGTTGAGCCAGTTGGTGTAGAGCAACTGAGCCTGGCTGCGCCAGACGTTGCGCGGCTCGGCCGTGGGGTCGTCATTCGGGAAGTAATGCGCCGGAACCTGGGGGTTGAGTCCGCGCTTCACGTCGCGCTCGTACTCCAAGCGCAACGTGTCGGTATCGTACTCGGGATGGCCAAAGACAAAGAAGCGACGGCTGTCGGTCGACTTGACGATGTACAGGCCCACCTCGTCGGACACGGCCACGACCTCAAGCTGCGGCTCGGCCTCTACGTCCTCGCGGCGCACATCGGTGTTGCGCGAATGCACGGCATAGAAATGGTCGTCAAAGCCGCGGACCAGCGGGCTTTGCGGCTTCACCAGATAATGCTCGAACACACCGCTCGCCTTTGCCGGCAGGTCGTACTTCTGGATACCGTAATGATGGTAGAGCCCCGCCTGCGCGCCCCAACAAATGTGCAGCGTAGAGTGCACGTGCGTGGTGGACCAATCCATGATCTGGCAGAGCTCGGGCCAGTAGTCGACCTCCTCGAACGGCATCTGTTCCACCGGCGCGCCCGTGATGATCAGGCCGTCGTAGTGGATGTCGCGGATGTCGTCGAACGTGCGGTAGAACGTCTCCAGGTGGCCGGCGCTCACGTGCGTGGCCTCGTGCGTTTTAGTGCGCAGCAGGTCCACCTCCACCTGCAGCGGTGTGTTGGAGAGCTTGCGCATGATCTGCGTCTCGGTGGCAATCTTGGTGGGCATGAGGTTGAGGATGAGCACGCGCAGCGGACGGATGTCCTGGTGCAGCGCGCGGTACTCGGTCATGACAAAGATGTTCTCGCTCTCGAGCTGCGCGGCGGCAGGGAGGGCGTCGGGAATGCGAATGGGCATGAATGCTCCTTACGAGTCAGTTGCAGCTATGGTACAACGACCGGCCCCATCCGCGCGAGCACATCGCCCAGCGATGCCGTCAGCGGCCCAAATCACTCCAAAAGTAGAGATTAAGGCATGTCCAAAAATCTACGGCGCTTTAGCCTAGCAAAGTGGCAGCAGGACGCTACAATGGTTCGACGCGAAAAACTCGGCCGAAAGGATACGTATATGTACCAGACGCGTAAGATCGGTGTGGTCGGCCAGGGCCACGTAGGAGCACATGTCGCCAACAGCCTGCTCATGCAGGGCATTGCCGATGAGCTGTACCTGTGCGATATCAACGAGGCCAAGGTGACGTCCGAGGTCCAGGACCTGCGCGACTCCCTTTCGTTTGTCCCGTACAACACCAAAATCGTCAACTGCTACGACCACTACGAGGAGCTGGCCTGCTGCGACGTCATCGTCAACGCCGCCGGCAAGGTCGCGCTGGCCGCCGGCAACCGCGACGGCGAGCTGTTCTTTACCACCGACGCCGCCCGCACCTTTGCCAAGCGCATCGTCGACGCCGGCTTTGACGGCATCTTTGTAAGCATCTCCAACCCCTGCGACGTCGTGTGTACCGAGCTGTGGCACCTGACCGGCTACGATCCCAAGAAGATCATCGGCTCGGGCTGCGGTCTGGACTCCGCTCGCCTGCGCACCGAGATCTCCAAGAAGGTCGGCGTGAGCCCCAAGTCCATCGACGCCTACATGATCGGCGAGCATGGCTTTAGCCAGCTGGCCGCCTTTAAGGCCGCGACCATCGCCGGCAAGAGCCTCAACGAGCTCCAGGCCGAGAACCCCGACAAGTACGCCTTCGACCACATGGAGGTCGAGGAGCTCGCTCGCAAGGGCGGCTATGTGACCTACCAGGGCAAGCAGTGCACCGAGTACGCCGTCGCCAACTCCGCCGCGCGCGTCTGCGCCGCCGTGCTGCACAACGAGCACGCCGTGCTCTCGGCCTCTACGCTTATGACCGGCCAGTATGGCGAGGAGGGCATCTTTACCTCCCTACCGTGCGTGATCGGTGCCGAGGGCGTCGAGGAGGTCTACACGCTGGACCTTTCCGAGTACGAACTCGAGGGCTTCCACAAGAGCTGCCAGCACATCCGCGACAACATCGCCCAGCTCGACTGGTGGGACGCCGAAGGCGTTGTCGGCAAGTAGGCCGTCAATCGCCGCAATCTCGCGAATCTAAGCGCGATACCAAGCGGGCCGCGCCGGAATACTACCGGAGCGGCCCGCATTTTTGACTCACGCAGTGCCCATACGAATCGAAGTTAAATACTTTTCCGCGAAGTGAACGAGCAAAATTGGACCCCCGAAGCATCGACATTTTCAGGCGCTGTTTCCTGCGGTTTCGTCGAGGTTTTCCTGCGGTTTTGCCGCCAAAAAGTGTGGATGCTTCGGGGGTCCAAAACAGGTCGTTCACTTCGCGGAAAAGTATTAGACTTCGTTTTCCAACAAACAGGAAAGGGCACCGCAACGCAAACGGGACCCGCGCTTGGCAAGGGCCCCGTCGTGAAAAGTTGTTAACCCGGTAACCTAATACCACTCGATTAGTACTGCTCGATGCCCATGTAGCGACGAACCTCGGGGCTGTGATCGAACACCTTGCCGCGGGCGGCGCGCAGCTCGCAGCTCATGTTGTAGAAGAATATCGGCTCCAGGTACGAACGCACGCTGGCGGGCACCTCGCCCACGCCGTACTCGAGTGCATCGAGCACCATAACCGTATCGGTGTGCGTGTTGAGGAACGCCAGCGCGCGCTCCTCCATGGGGCGGCACTCGCCCGATCCGAGCTGCACAAAGTAGAACACGCCGGGCTCGGTAGCCTCGAAAGGACCGTGGAAATACTCGCCGGAGTGGATGTAGCAGCAGTGCTGCCACTGCATCTCCATAAGCGAGCAAATCGCCATGGCGTAGGTCTGGCTAAAGTTGGGGCCGGAACCCAGGATATAGAAGAACTTATGCTGCTGGCAGAGCTCGGCAAAGCGATCGCCCAGCTCGGCGTTGACCTTCTCACGGGCAGCGGGCAACAGCGCATCCATCTGCTTAAGGCCGGCGTACATGTCGGCGAGTGCCTCGTAACCCTCCTGCTGGTCGAGCAGCTCGGCAGCCATCAGGACGCCGATGCCTTGCGGAACCTCGGCCTGCGGAACGCCTTCGCCCCACGGATAGACCCAGGTGGTCCACTTGCCGTTATCAATCTTGGAGCCCTCGCAGTCGGTCATGGCCACGACCTCGGCGCCGGCTGCCAGCGCCATCTCGCAACCGTCGACGACCTCCTGCGTATTGCCGCTGTGGCTGCAGGCGATGACGAGTGATTTCTCGCCAAGACTCTTGGGAGCCATCAGGCAAAACTCGCGCGCCGTGTAGACCGTCGAGGCAAACGTGGTGGCCTCGCGCTTGAGCAGCTCGTTGGCCGGCATCAGGTCGATCATCGAACCGCCGCAGGCGATCCAAAAGACGTTCTCAATCTTGCCCTTGCGCTCGATAATTTCCTGAACCAGATCGCGTGCGTTCACGGTGATGCTCCTCCTTGTGTGGCGGTTTTGAACGACGACAGCTCGTACCTGCGGTCGTTCTATATTGTCCTATTTATAGCACGCACGACGACGCTCGTGAAGTCATTTCACCAAACTTGTTCTATGTTGTTCTATCTATGGACGTTAGATGTCGAACACGTAGCGCGAGCCCACGATCTTTTGGCGTCCGAGCAGCAAGGGCCGCTCGTCCGCATCGGTAAAGTACGCCTCCATATAGAAGAGCGGCTCGCCGACCGGCACCTCCAACAGCGGGGCCGCCTGAGCATCGGCAAGCGCAATCTCCACGGTGCAAGGGTCGGACTTGAGCGGCGCGCGGCCCGAATGCTCGGCAACGAGCGCAAAGATCGAGTTATCGGTGAGGTCCTTATCGGCAAGTGTCTGCAGATAGGGATGGTCAGCCAGCACAAAGGCGTTGTTCTCGAGCATGACGGGGATGCCGTCGGCCGTGCGCACGCGCTCGACCACGATAAGCTCGCAGCCGGGCTCTACGCCAAAGAACGCCGCGTCCTCGCGCGTCGCCGCAACCACCGTGCGCGATACCAGGCGCGCACCCGGCACCATGTCGTTGGCAGCGCAACCCTCGGAAAAGCTCTGAACGTCACCCTTCTGGACAATCTTGCGCTTGAGCTTGGGCGCGCACACGAACGTGCCCCTCCCCTGCTGGCGGTTGAGATACCCCGCGCGCGACAGCTCCTCGATGGCGCGGCGCACGGTGATGCGTCCCACGCCGTAGTACTTCGCGAGCTCCATCTCGGAAGGAATGCGCGAGCCGGATGCGTACACGCCACGCGCGATCTCGCCCTTTAGGTCGTCCATAACCTGCTGGTACAGCGGCACAGCGGACACCTCAGTGCGCTCGGTTTTATCATCGGATGCCATCGTTACGCTCCATCCCGTGCATACTCGGACTCAAACTCTTCAATCGCCGCCATAAACTGCTCGCCAAAGGCGTCGGCCTTTTTCTCGCCGATGCCGTTGACCTGGATAAGCTCGTCGCGCGTCTGTGGGCGTAGGCGGCACAGGCCGCGCAGGGCCTTATCGGAAAAGACCATATACGGCGCCATCTCCAGCTCGGTCGAGATCTCCTTGCGCAGGGCACGCAGGCACTCGAACAGCTCGGCATCGTCGCCCACGCGCGGGCGCTGATCCAGCTCGGCCTCCTCGCGCAGCAGATCCACCGCACGGCAGGCGCGGGCCGAGGCCTTGCGCTTGGACGCGCGACGCTTAACGGTAAAGGCAAACGTCTCGTCCTCGACCTCGCCAGCGCGCGGGCCAAGCCCCACGACCGGGTACTGTCCCTGCGAGGTGGCCAGATAACCGCGGCCGCACAGCTGGCCGATGATGTCCTTGATGCGCCCGACCGATTCGCTCGACAGCTCACCGTAGCCGCGATCCTCGTCCAGATGCATCTGGCGAATGCGCTCGGTGTTGCCGCCATGGAGCACATCGGCGATGAGCGACTTGCCAAAGCGCATGGGACGCGTGGCCACATAGCGCACGGCAGCGCGGGCCATATCGGTGACGTCCTCGACCTCGAACTGCGTGAGGCAGTTGCTGCAGTTGCCGCAGCCCTCGGCCTCGTCCGTGGCGGTGCCGCCCGTACTGGCCGCGGCGGCTGCCGCATGCTCGGCCGCGGCCTCGTCGCCAAAGTAGCGCAGCATGTATTCGCGCAGGCAACCGGTGGTATTGCAGTAACCCTCCATCTGGCTGAGCAGACGATATCGATTCTGGAGCGCCCACGCGCGCTGCTCATCGTCGAGCGCCTCATCGGCAGCATCGCCACGGTCAATCAGAAAGCGGCGCATGCGAAAATCGTTGCCGTTCCACAGCAAGTGGCAGCTGGCTGGGTCGCCATCGCGGCCGGCGCGGCCCGCCTCCTGGTAGTAGGCCTCGATGCTCTCGGGCACGTTGTTGTGGATCACGTAGCGCACGTTGGGCTTGTCGATGCCCATGCCAAAGGCGTTGGTGGCAACCATCACCTGGATATCGTCGTCGATAAAGGCGCGCTGGCTTTGGCGACGGGCGTCGTTGCCCATGCCGGCATGGTAGCGGCCAACGCGAATGCCGCTGGGGCCCAGCGCCTCGGCAAGCTCGCCCGCCAGCGCATCAACTGTCTTGCGGGTCGAACAATACACGATGCCGCTCTCGCTCGAATGCGCGATCACGTAGTCGCGCACCCAGGCAGTCTTGGCCTTGTCGCCCATCTCCTCGCAACCAAAGTAGAGGTTCTTGCGATCGAAGCCCGTCACTACCGTCGCGGGGTTTTGCAGGCCAAGCATCTGCTGAATGTCCGCGCGCACACGCTCGGTCGCCGTAGCGGTAAAAGCCGCCACGATGGGGCGCTGCGGCAGGGAATCGATGAACTCGCGAATCTGCAGGTAGGCGGGGCGGAAATCCTGACCCCATTGGCTTACGCAGTGGGCCTCGTCAATGGCCACGAGCGGCACGCCAATGCCGGCGGAACCCGCAGCCTCCTGCGCAAAGGCCAAAAAACGCGGCTCGAGCAAGCGCTCGGGCGCCACGTACATAAGCTGGTAGCGGCCCTCGCGCGCCCGCTTGAGCACGGTGTTTTGCTGGGCCGGAGTAAGGCTGGAGTTGAGATAGCTGGGTCGCGCACCCGCCGCGAGCAACGCACGGGTCTGGTCCTCCATAAGCGACAGCAGCGGACTCACCACAAAGGTGATGCCGGGCAGCATGAGCGCGGGCACCTGGTAGCAAATGGACTTGCCGGCGCCCGTGGGCATAACACCCAGCGCATCACGACCGGCAAGGATCGCATCGACCATGCGGTCCTGTCCCGGGCGAAACGAGGTGTAGCCAAAATAGGCGCCGAGCGTGTCGAGCGCCATCTGCTGCATGCTATCGGTCATGGTTTCCTAACGTTCAAGTCATCTGCCGCCGATTATACGCCGCCACGCGGACAGCAGCACACGGCCGCCGCCCAGACTAGTCGTTTAAGAACGCCCCCAACGGCTAAGGAGTGTCCCCAGGTGCCGGCAGAAAAGGAACGTCCCCAAGTGCCGGCCCGGCAACGCCGATGTTTTGGCGCGGACAGACACTATGACCCAATCCGAGGGCACTAAAAAGATAGGAGCCCCCGCTCGT
>CANNPG010000052.1:0-7376 GCA_947507375.1 uncultured Collinsella sp.
GTAATGCGGCGCTCTCTCACACCGCTGCTTATTGAATTCTTGAATTTTCGGCTTGCACTACCGGCTTCTTCCGTTCTTCACCACACTTTGGTGCTGGGAAAACGTTTGTCCACCTTGGAACTACAACCCAAAACCCAAGATTTCACCCGTCTGAGAAGGATAACATAGCGACCCTCTCCATCTGGGCTGTTATATGTTTCTTTTTTTATATCATAAGGGTGTTTTTTACAAATCCGCAGGAAACGCGAGCGCGAACAACTACCGTTCACCGATTTGTATGTTATTTTTCCTTGCCTTTGTACGACGTTCGCTCTAGCTGTTATGCCAGCTTTAGCAGGGTAAAGTGTCCCAGAGACCCTACAGAAACTGCAGGGCGGCCACGGGATCCCCCGTGGCCGCCCTGTGGCGTAGCTAGTTTTTAGCTTTGATTGCCGCTTGGCATTAGGCGGCTGCGGCGGCCTTGTCGGTCGTTGCCTTGCTATCGCCGTTGCCCTGGCCCTCAAAATGCTTGTAGCACCAGCTGGTGACCAGCGGGGTCAAAATAGCCGTCACGATTGCGCAGGCAGCAACCTGTGCCGTAGCCGTCGCGAGCACGGCGCCGCCGTACATGGCCCCGTTGACGCTTGCCATGGCAGCAGGCGTGGCCACATTGGCTCCGGCGCAGCTCGAAATGGCCGCACCTGCGACACCCGTACCACCCGTGAGCTTATCGACCGCGATGACGGGAATTGCAAAGACCACCGAGCAGATCACGCCGAGCAGAATACCGGGGAGACCGCCATTAATGAGCTGGCCAAAGGTCATGGTCGAGCCCATGGCAAAGAAGACGAGCACGATGATGGCGGAAAGTGCCGGTGCCATCATCTTCTTAAAGCTGGGGAACAGGTTACCCAGAATAATGCCGATGACGATCGGCAGAATGGCACCCACGAGCGACCAGCCGATCGGAGCCTGACCGGCAGCGCCGAGCACGATCATCGTGACCGGAGGGCCGACAACGAGCGTGGTGATGGCGACGGCGCCACGCTCGGCCTCGTTGCCCATGGTGCCCATCAGACCAGCGTACATAGCGTTGTTGGCGCCGGTGCAAGCCGCCAGCATCACCATGGCAGAGATGCCAAACAGGTTGTCGTTGAACACATAAAGGATGAGCAGCGACACGGCAACGACCACGATCTGCTTGACAGCGATGATGATGGCGCCGCGTGCAGCGGCGGCGGGAGCACTCTTAAACGAAATCGTCGTACCGACGATGAGCAAAAAGGCGCCAACGAGCGGGCCTGCACCCTGCTGGGTCATGCCAAGCGTAAAGCTACCGAGCGTTTTAAACAGGTCGGGGAATAGCGTGTTGAGCAGGCAGCCCAACAGAAGCGGCACCAAGATATTGGCGCCCGGGATGGAGGACATCTTAAAGAACGGCTCCTTTGCCGCCGGCGCCTCCACCGCAGTCGATTCACTCATATATATCTCCTTTGGATGCATGCGAATCGTAGCCGCACGCGCCTATGTCAGAAAGAAGGCGACAACCCCGAGTCGCCAGGGTCGCCGCCAAACGATCACCGCGGGGTATTACCCGTCCAGGACGATGCCGCCGTCGCAGTCACCAATCTCGCCGTTCACGAAGCTGGCGAGGTCGGAAGCGAAGAACAGCACCATCTGCGCAGGCTCGCTGGCCTGGGCGGCGCGGCCCAGAGGAATACCGTTGATGATGCGCTGAGAGTTCTCGTCAGAGAGAATCGAGGTCATATCGGTCAACGTGAGCGACGGGCACACGGCGTTGCAGCGAACGCCAAACTTGCCGCCTTCCTTGGCGACTGCCTTGGTCAGACCGTTAACGCCTGCTTTGGAGCTCGCGTAAGCCGCGGTGCCGAGCAGGCCGCCACCGATCTTGCCCGCAACGGAACTCACGTTGACGATAGTACCGGCATGGGCCGCCTTAAAGTGCGGGTAGACGGCGTTCATCATGGTAAAGGTACCGTTGAGGTTGATGTCGATGGTGCGGCGCCACTCGGTGTCATCGATCTCGTCGAACTTCTTGGTGCTGATGACGCCAGCGCAGTTAATCAAGATATTGGTTTGCGGCAGGTCCGTAAAAATCTGCTCGACGGTCTCGCGCGCCTTGGGCGCATCGGCGACATCGAGCTGATAGAACTTGTTGCCCTCGCCAAGCTCGGCCACTGCGGCCTCGCCCTTAGCAGCGTTCCTTGCGATGAGCGCGACATGTCCGCCGCCCGCGACGATGCCCTTGGCGATCTCGAGGCCAATGCCCTGAGTGCCGCCCGTGACAATCGCGGTCTTGCCCGTGAAGTCAAATGCCATGACTCCATCCCCCTTTATGTAAGGTGTCTCCTTGCGGGAAGTTGGAGCATCGCACGTGGCGATTATATGAGTCCCAGTCGTCATGGTGGTGACAACCCCTCGCCTAACCGCGGGTATAATAGTTCTTTAAAACGCTTCAGCAATTGAATGATTTTAAGTCTTAATGAGCTCTTAATATTGCCTACTGTATGAGGCCCGCGTATGGGGGTATCATCTTCCACCGAAAATAGTTTCTAGTGTTAGGGGTTTTCGGTGGAAGATACCGATTTCCATGAGCTTGGGCGTCAGCTCTTTACCGAGTTTGGCAGCATGCACCAGCGCGTTTCGCGCTTTGCCGACCAGGCTCTGGGTGGCGAGATGGCCGTCATGCGCGCCCTCATGCGCGCCGGCGGCTCGCTCACGCCGAGCGAACTCGCTGATCGCGCCTGGGTCTCGAGCGCCCGCATCGCCAATATCCTGCGCGCCCTCGAGGCCAAGGGCTGGGTCGAGCGCGAGCACTCAAAGACCGACCGTCGTCGCGTACACGTCACGGTGACCGACAAAGGATTCCAGGTTATCGAAATCAAACGTCGGGAATTCGAGGACCGCACCGCGGCCTTCCTCGAGCAGCTTGGCGAAACAGATACCCAAGAGATGGTGCGCCTTCTTAGACGTGCCAACGAAATTATCGACCGCAATCAAGAAAGGAGAGATGCCGAGTGAGGATTCTCAAGCTCTTTAAAAAACATATCCTGGCACTGTTCGCAGCTATCGTACTTATCGTAATCAGCTGCAACGCCGATCTGGCGCTGCCTACCTATATGAGCGACATCGTCGACGTGGGTGTGCAGCAAGGCGGCATCGCGTCGCCCGTACCCGACACCATCCGCGCCGAATCGCTCGACGACCTCGAACTCTTTATGAGCGCCAAGGACGCCAAGGCTGTGGAGGCCGTGTTTAGCAAGGCTGACAAAAACGACATTCGAACGTACGAGGGCACCGAGGAAGAGCGTGCCGATGGAGGCAAGATTGCCGACATTATGAGCCTGCCCGAGACTGTTGTCCTTTCGCTCAACCAGGGCATCGACGCCAACTCCATGGGCGACATGATGGGCTCGTCCAGCGAGAAAGACGACAACGCTGCCCAGGCCATGCCCACCCCCGAGCAAATGGCAGCGATGACGCCCGAGCAGCTCGCCGAGATGCAGCAGAAGGCCGCGGCGGCGCAGAACATGCAAAAGCAGATTGATGCCGACGGCGGTAAGATCACTATGAAGAGCCTGCGCCTGGGTGTCGAGGGCGGTCTGGTAGACCAAAGCAAGCTCGTCGAGGGCGCCAACCAAATGGCGGACAAAATGGGCTCCATGTCGGGCTCCATCGTCACCCAGCGCGCCGTGAGCTATGTACAGGACGAGTACAAGGCGCAGGGCATCGACCCCGCCGACGTGCAGAACGCCTACCTGAGCCGCATGGCGACCACGATGTTTGGACTGTGCCTCGTGTCGCTCGTCGCCACCATCCTGACCGGTGCCGTGGCTTCGCGCACCGCCTGCTCCATCGCCCGCGACCTGCGCCGCGAGACCTTCAACAAGGTTATGCACTTCTCGCCGGCCGAGGTGGGCAAGTTTAGCCAGGCCTCGCTCATCACCCGCTGCACCAACGACATTCAGCAGATCCAGATGGCCGCAACTCTGTTTATCCGCATGTGTCTGATGGCCCCCGTCATGGGCATCGTCGCCGTCATGCGCGTCCTGGCCAACCATACCGGCCTGGAGTGGACCATCGCCGTTGCCATCATCGCGGTCTCGGCCGTCGTCGGCGTGCTTATGGGCCTCACCATGCCCAAGTTCAAAAAGATGCAAAGCTTTGTTGACCGCGTGAACCTTACCGCCCGCGAGCTGCTCGACGGCCTTATGCCCATCCGCTCGTTCAACCGCGAGGAACATGAGCTCGAACGTTTTGACAAGGCGTCGCTCGACCTGATGACCACGCAGCTCTACACCAACCGAGCCATGAGCTTTATGATGCCGCTCATGATGCTCGTCATGAACTGCATCACCGTGCTTATCGTCTGGTTTGGCGCGCAGGGCGTGTCCGACGGCGTGATGCAGGTCGGCAACATGATGGCGTTTATCTCCTACACCATGCAGATCGTCATGGCGTTTATGATCCTCACCATGGTTTCGGTCATCCTGCCCCGTGCCGAGATCGCAGCCGAGCGCGTAGATGAGGTCATCACCTGCCCCACGAGCATCAACGACCCTGCCTCGCCCAAACTGCCCGCGGCCAGCTCGCCGCGCGGTGAGCTCACCTTCCGCGACGTGAGCTTCCAGTACCCCGATGCCCGCGCCGACGTCATTAGCGGTGTGAACTTCACCACGCATGCCGGTCAGATGCTCGGCATCATTGGCTCCACGGGCTCGGGCAAGTCCACGCTCGTACAGCTGATTCCGCGCCTGTACGACGTCACGGGCGGCAGCATTTCGCTCGACGGCATCGACGTGCGCGACATGACCCTTTCCGAGCTGCGCCGCCGCATTGGTTACATCCCGCAGCAGGGGCGTCTGTTCTCGGGCACCGTCGAGAGCAACCTCAAGTTTGCCGGCGACATGGTGAGCGATGATGACATGCGCCAGGCCGCGCGCATCGCACAGGCCGAGGACTTTATCGCCGAGCGTGAGGGCGGTTACGACTCCCCCATCAGCCAGGGCGGCTCCAATGTTTCGGGTGGTCAGCGCCAGCGTCTGGCCATCGCCCGCGCATTGGCCAAAAAGCCCGAGGTCGTGGTGTTCGATGACTCGTTTAGTGCCCTCGACTACAAGACCGACGCGCGCCTGCGCGAGGAGCTGGCCAAAAACGTTACCGACGCCGCACTCGTGGTCGTGGCCCAGCGCATCGCGACCATCATGCACGCCGACCAGATCATCGTGCTCGACGACGGCCACGTAGTGGGCACCGGCACGCACGAGGAGCTGCTGCGCAGCTGCCCGGCGTACCTGGAGATCGCACAGTCGCAGCTTTCCGCCGAGGAGCTGGGGCTTACCCAAGAAGAAATTGCAGCCGTCATGGAAGGAGGCGAGCGCTAATGGCAGACGAGACCGAGACTCAGATTCCCAAGCCCACCCGCCAGCGTGGTCCCATGGGCCGCATGGGTGGCATGCGTCGTGGCGAAAAGGCCAAGGACTTTAAGGGCACCATGAGGCAGCTGCTCGGCTATATCGGCCAACACAAGATTGCCGTGTTTGCCGCCGTCGCCTTTGCCGTGTGCTCGGTCATCTTTAACATTGTGGGACCCAAGGTGCTCGGCCAGGTTACGACCAAGCTGTTCGAAGGCCTGGTCGCCAAGGTCAACGGCACCGGCGACGTTGACTTTGACTGGATCGCCAAGACGCTCGGCTTTTTGCTCTGCCTGTATCTGGCGAGCTCTGTCTGCAGCCTGGTCCAGGGCTGGCTCATGACCGGCGTCACGCAAAAGATCTGCTACCGCATGCGCAAGGAAATCGCCGCCAAGATTGCCGTCGTGCCGATGAGTTACTTCAACGGCCACAGCAAGGGCGATGTGCTCAGCCGCATCACCAACGACGTCGATACGCTGGGTCAGTCGCTCAACCAGAGCGTGACGCAGCTTATCACGTCGGTCACGCAGATTATCGGCGTGCTCATCATGATGCTCTCGATCAGCCTGCCGCTCACCGGCGTCACCGTGCTCACGCTACCGGCAGCCGCAATTATCTTGATGGTGATGATTCACTTCTCGCAGCCGTACTTCCGCGAGCAGCAGCAGGTCCTGGGCACCGTCAACGGCATCATCGAGGAGGACTTTGCCGGCCAGAACGTCATTCAAGTGTTCGACCGCGCCGAGGCCTCAATCGAGGAGTTCGACCGTCAAAACGACCGCCTCTTTATTAGTGGCTGGCGCTCGCAGTTCCTGTCGGGCCTGATGATGCCGCTTATGAGCTTGGTGGGCAACATGGGCTACGTGGGCGTCGTCGTGGTGGGCGCGCAGCTCGCGCTGACCGGCAATGCCACGCCCGGCGACATCCAGAGCTTTATCCAGTACGTTCGCAACTTTACGCAGCCCGTGCAGCAACTGGGCAACGTGAGCAACACGATGCAGTCGATGGCAGCCGCCACCGAGCGCGTCTTTGAGTTCCTGGCCGCGCCCGAGGAGGAGCAGAAAGCCGACGCGCAGATTCCCGAAAAGCGCCCCGGCCATGTGGAGTTTGATCACGTCAAGTTTGGCTATACGCCCGACAAGACCATCATCCACGACTTTAGCTGCGAGGCGCAGCCCGGCCAGACCATCGCCATCGTCGGCCCCACCGGCGCCGGCAAGACCACGCTCATCAAGCTGCTGCAGCGCTTCTACGATGTGGACGGCGGTTCGCTGCGTGTCGAGGGCGTCGACGTGCGCGACTGGGACCGCGCGGCGCTGCGCGGCGAGTTTGCCATGGTGCTGCAGGATACCTGGCTGTTTAACGGCACCATCCGCGAGAACATCCGCTACGGACGCCCCGATGCGAGCGATGCCGAGGTCGAAGCCGCTGCACGTGCCGCACGCTGCGACCACTTTATCCATACACTCGCCGGCGGCTACGACTTTATGATCAACGAGGAGGGCACTAACCTGTCGCAGGGTCAGCGCCAGCTCGTGACCATCGCCCGTGCCATTTTGGCCGACCGCCCGGCGCTGATTCTCGACGAGGCGACCTCCAACGTTGACACTCGTACCGAGGAGCTTATTCAGCGTGCCATGGATGCGCTGATGCAGGGCCGTACCAGCTTTGTCATTGCGCACCGCCTGTCCACGATCCGCAACGCCGACGTGATCTTGGTAATTCGCGACGGCGACATCGTCGAGAAGGGCACGCACGACGAGTTGCTCGCCCAGGGCGGCTTCTACGCCGATCTGTACAATTCGCAGTTCGACGAAGCGGCGTAAATTCTGCCGCAGGGAATGGGTAATTCCCGAGAGCGGGGGCGCAGGACAACCTGCGCCCCCGTTTTTTCGTCCACGGCACTCGAATTAGCTCTCTTGGGGCCCGATTGACAGCCCCTTCCGGAAAAAAAAAAAAAAA
>CANNPG010000053.1:0-7324 GCA_947507375.1 uncultured Collinsella sp.
GGGCGTATGCAAAGCTGCAGAGTCCATGCTCGTCTTGCCGGAGAGTGCCGCGATTTCGCCACAAATGAGGGTCGCGAGTTCCATCTCTGCCATTTATTTCACAACCTTGCAGCCAAAGGAGAGGTTTGAAGTGCCGGAAAGGCCTTGCTCGGCTGCGATTTGGGCCAGCAAGGCACCATAGGAAGATGGCGTTCCTTGGCGAGTGGGTCGTCTGCCTACGCTTGGCTTTGGCAGGGTATTCGAGTTCGCGATAGGGAGGTTCACTATCGTCGTCGGATGTTCGGAGGGCGATGCGATGGAGTCGTTATCGCTTTGCGCGAAGAGACCTATGCCGAGTGCGTTAAAGACGGTCAGCAACTTGTCGAGTCGAATGCCGGTGGCGTCGCCCAGCTCGAGCGATGCGAGCAGGCGCTCCGAAACACCGGCCTTTTTAGCGAGGGTCGCACGGGTGATTCCCTGCGACTCGCGTGACTGGCGCACGTAGATGCCAGCTTGGCGCGGTGTGGTGATGGGAAGGGTATCCACGGCGATCTCCTAACGTGCAGACTTTTGCATATCAGTATGACATGCAAAAGTCTGCGCGAAAAGGTCTCATGCAAAACTCTGCATGAGACCTTGTGCTGGCGTTGAGTTTTGAGCGATTGTGTTTGGCGTTACAGCGCCAAAATCCCCAGATGCTCAAGCAAAATCTTAAGCCCAATGAGGATGAGCACGACGCCACCCACGATGGTGGCGGGTTTTTCGTAGCGCGCGCCAAAGGTGTGGCCGATCGCTACGCCGGCGACGGAGAAGATAAACGTTATGACGCCGATAAGCGATACAGCGGGAACGATGTCAACCGAGAGCGCGGCAAATGAGATGCCCACGGCTAAGGCGTCGATTGAGGTGGCGATGGCGAGGATCAGGTACTCGCCCAGGTCAATCTTTTCGGCATCCTTGCCGTCGCCTTCATCCTCGTCCTCGGTAAAGGCCTCCCACAGCATTTTGCCGCCGATGAAGGCCAAAAGGATAAAGGCGATCCAGTGGTCGATGGGTCCGATGATGCCCATGAATTGACTGCCGAGCGCCCATCCGATTACGGGCATGCCGGCCTGAAAGCCGCCAAAGAACAGGCCGAGCACCACGGCGACTTTAAGGTTGATCTTCTTCATGCCGAGACCCTTGCAGATGGAAACGGCAAAGGCATCCATCGAAAGGCCTACGGCGAGCAACACGAGCTCTGCGAGTCCCATAGTCTGGCTCCCTCTCTGCGGGCGGGCCCGCGTGTACCTCTTGGGGGAGTAACAAAAAAGACCCGTGGCGTACGCGTTGCGCGCACAGCCACGAGTCTCGTTCATTAAGGCAAGCCAGGCCGCATCGGCCAGTGTGTTGACTTGCCGCGCCACCGGAGGCGAACCCGATCACGCGACTACTCCCTCATTTATGCGAATCTCGATGCTACCACATAAGCAGCTCATTTGGATTGGGGCTCTCAGCTGTGTTCGCTCATTCTGTAAGCATCGGATTTTGCGGGCGTCACAGGGGCAAACCGTGAGAAACTTATTGACGTTTATGGAGCGTATACGATGGGAGCGATGCCTTGGATAAGAACGAGCTGCAAAAGCGTATGGAACAGGCCATTCGCCTGACGGCACCTGGTCAGCCGATCCGCACCGCCCTCGACATGATCATTGCCGGTCACCTGGGTGCCCTTATCTGCGTCGGCGACACTGAAAACGTGCTCGCTGCCGGTAACGACGGCTTCCCGCTCAACATTTCGTTTACCTCGAACCGCCTGTTCGAGCTTTCCAAGATGGACGGTGCCATCGTCATCGATGGCGACCTCACCCAGATCCTGCGCGCCAACTTCCACCTCAATCCCGATCCCTCGCTCGCCACGAGTGAGACGGGCATGCGTCACCGTACTGCCGCTCGCATGTCGGTGCTCACCGACGCCATCGTGATCTCGGTTTCGGCTCGTCGCGCCGTCGTTAACGTGTACGTCCACGGCAAGAGTTACGAGATCCAGCCCGTCACCACTATCATGAGCTCGGTCAACCAGCTCGTCGCCACGCTCCAGACTACCCGTCAGTCGCTCGACCGCTCCCTGCTGCGCCTGACAGCCCTCGAACTCGACGACTACGTCACGCTCGCCGACATTACCGGTATTTTCTCGAGCTTCGAGATCATGCAGCAGGCAAAGACCGAGCTTAAGGATTGCATTGTCAAGCTGGGCAACCAGGGCAAGCTCGTGCAGATGCAGCTCGAGCAGCTCGCGGGCTCCAGCATGGATACCGAATACGACTTGATGATCCGCGACTACGCAAGCGATTCCTCTGAGGCCAACGCCGAGAAGATCCGCGCCGAGCTGAGCCGCATGACGCCTAAGGACCTGTCCGACCCGCAGCACGTGGCGGCAGTTCTGGGCTATGACGACCTGGACGAGGACTCCGTCATGACGCCGCTGGGCCTGCGCACGCTTTCTCGCGTGTCCGTCGTGCGCGACGGCGTGGCCGAGAAGATCGTCGACGAGTACGGCTCGCTGCAGGAGCTCATGGACGACATCAGCGAGGATCCGGAGCGCCTGGGCGACTTTGGCGTTAACAACCCTGCCATTCTTGCGGACTCCCTGTACCGCATGAAGGGCACCAAACAGGGGAACGCATAATGGCGCCCGTATGCGCCGTGGTCGTTGCCGGTGGCAGTGGCCAGCGCTTTGGTAACCCCGGTGGCAAGCAGCTCGTCAATGTAGCGGGCCGTCCGCTTATGAGCTGGTCCATCCGCGCGTTTGACCGTAGCGATAAGGTTGGCCACATCGTCGTGGTTTGCCCTGCCGAGCGTCGTGCCGAGATGCGCCGCCTGGCCATCGACCCGTTTGACTATGACACGCCCATCAGCTTTGCCGATGCCGGCGCGACCCGCCAGGATTCCACCCGCGCCGGCGTGCACGCGGTGCCGGCGGGCTTTGAATACGTCGCCATTCACGATGGCGCTCGTCCGCTCATTACGACCGAGGCCATCGACCACGCTATCGACGTGCTCGTGAGCGACCGTGCCCTCGATGGTGTCGTGTGCGGCCAGCCTGCCATCGACACGCTCAAGATCGTCGATGGCGACAACATCGTCGAGACGCCGCCGCGTGAGCTGTACTGGGCCGCGCAGACGCCGCAGATCTTTAGTGTCGACGCCATGAAGCGCGCCCATGCCGCGGCGATTGCCGAGGGCTTTATCGGTACGGACGATTCGTCACTGGTCGAGCGCATGGGAGGACGCGTCCGCTGCGTCCAGAGCCCGCGCGATAACCTTAAGGTGACGGTGCCCGAGGACTTGCGTCCCGTAACCGCGATTCTGCTTGGCCGCATGGCCGAGGGAGAGGACCTTCCCCATGTTCAGTAACCTGCGCATTGGCCATGGCTACGACGTTCACCGTCTGGTGGAGGGGCGTCGATGTATCATCGGCGGTGTCGATATTCCCTACGAGCGTGGCCTGCTGGGCCACTCGGATGCCGATGTGCTCGCGCACGCCTTGGCCGACGCCATTCTGGGCGCCTGCCGCGGGGGAGACATCGGCAAGCTATTCCCCGATACCGACCCCGCCTATGAGGGTGCTGATTCGATGGTGCTGCTCGCTCGCGTGATGGGCTATGCGCGCGAGCTGGGCTTTGAGTTTGTCGATGCCGATTGCACCATTGCCTGTCAGCAACCCAAGATCACCCCGCACCGCGATGCCATGCGCGCCAACCTTGCCCATGCCTTGGGCGTCGATGTCGAAAATGTGGGCGTCGCCGCCACTACGACCGAAAAGCTCGGTTGGGAAGGCCAGGGCGAGGGAATCGGCGCCTGGGCCGTCTGCCTGCTACAGAAAACCGTTAAGGAGTAACGAATGCGTATCTACAACAGCGCTACCCATAAAAAGGAAGAGTTTCAGCCCATCGAGTCCGGCAAGGTCCGCATGTACGTGTGTGGCCCCACGGTCTACGACAACATCCACATCGGCAACGCCCGCACGTTCATCAGCTTTGACGTGATTCGTCGCTGGCTCATCGCGAGCGGCTACGAGGTCACATTCGCCCAGAACCTCACCGATGTCGATGACAAGATCATCAAGCGCGCCAACGAGCAGGGCCGTACGGCCGCCGAGGTCGCGACGGAGTTCTCCGACAAGTTCATCGGCGTCATGCGCGCCGCCAACGTGCTCGATCCCGATGTGCGCCCCCGCGCCACCAAGGAGATCGGCCCCATGATCGCCATGATCAAGACGCTTATCGAGCAGGGCCACGCTTACGCAGCCGATAACGGCGATGTGTACTTTGCCGTGCGCAGCGATCCCAACTATGGTCAGGTCTCGGGCCGCAACATCGACGACCTTATGGTTGGCGCGCGCATCGAGGAGAACGAGGACAAGAACGACCCGCTCGACTTTGCCCTGTGGAAGGCCGCCAAGCCCGGCGAGCCCAGCTGGCCGAGCCCCTGGGGTGAGGGCCGTCCCGGTTGGCACACCGAGTGCGCCGCCATGGTCCACCGCTACCTGGGCACTCCGATTGACATCCACGGCGGCGGCTCCGACCTTGCCTTCCCGCATCATGAGAACGAGTGCGCCCAGGCCACCTGCGCCTGGCACCAGGGTTTCTCCAACACCTGGATGCACACGGGCATGCTGCTGGTCGACGGCGAGAAGATGTCCAAGTCGCTCGGAAACTTCTTTACGCTGGCCGAGGTGCTCGAGCAGCACTCTGCCGCGGCCCTGCGCCTGCTGATGCTGCAGACGAGCTATCGCTCGCCGCTCGACTTCTCCTGGGAGCGCCTGGATGGTGCCGAGAACTCGCTCGCGCGTATCGCCGGTACGGTCGAGAACCTGCGCTGGGCCGCGAACCATGCGACGGCCGATGCCGATGAGGCAGCATCCGAGGTGTTTGCCGCTAAGGCCGCCGAGACCCGTGCCACCTTTAAGGAGTGCATGGACGACGACTTTAACACCGCCGGTGCCATGGGTGCCGTCTTTGGCTTTGTGACCGAGTGCAACCAGTACCTGGAGCAGGCGGGCGATGCTGCCGACAAGGCCGCAGTCCTGGCTGCCGCCGATACGCTGGCCGAGCTGCTCGATACGTTTGGCGTCGAGCTTCCCGAGCCCAAGGTCGAGCTGCCGCTGGGCCTGCTGGGCGTTGCCGCCGGCCTGGTTGCCTACACGGGTGACGACGTGGACGAGGCTGCTGCCAAGATTCTCGAGGCCCGCGCCGAGGCCCGTGCCGCCAAGAACTGGGATCTGGCAGATGCCATCCGCGACCAGCTCAAGGACCTGGGCCTGACGATTGAAGATACCGCCGCCGGCACTCGTATCAAATCTCTCTAATCCCCGCGGGTTTCCCAAGCACCCGACCTTGCCGTTCAAACCGTCGCTCGCGTACTCAAGTACGCGTCGCTCCTCTTTCACGGCAATCTCGGGCACTTGGAAAACCCGTACCGACCGCCCGAATTAATATTCATGGGCGGTCGTTTATTTTGTTTCGTTTGATAGTTGTATTTAGGAGGTCACTTTATGGCCGACAATCGCAAGCGTGCGCCTCGTGGCGGCAAGCAGGCTGCTTCTGGCTCGCGTCCGATTCGCCGCAATGACCGCGCTGCCGCTCCCAAGGGCCAGCGCGATCGCACCCAGGCCGCACGTCCGCAGCGCGATCGCAACCGCGACGCTGTCCAGGCTCCCAAGGGCGAGTTTATCGAAGGTCGTCGTGCAGCCGCCGAGGCGCTGCGCACTGGTTTTCCCATCAAGTGCGCGCTCATTGCCGAGGGCGGGGAGCGCGATGCCGCCTTGTCGCGCCTGGTCGACGACCTCAACGCCGTGGGTGTCCGCATTAAGTATGTGCCGCGCGCGCAGCTCGACGCACTGTCGAGCCACGGCGCTCACCAGGGCATTGCGCTCGAGGTTGGCAACTTCCCCTATGCCGATGCCGCCGATATTCTCGACCGCGCAGGCGAGGGCCCGGCACTTGTCGTGGTGCTCGACCACGTGACTGACGACGGCAACTTTGGCGCCATCGTGCGCTCCGCCGAGGTTGTGGGCGCGGCGGGCGTCGTCATTGCCAATAAGCGTGCCGCCGGCGTGACCGTGGGCAGCTATAAGACCTCAGCCGGTGCCGTCATGCATCTGCCTATCGCGCAGGTTCCCAATATCGCCCGTGCGCTCGACGATTTTAAGGCCGCTGGTTTTTGGGTGGGCGGTGCTTCCGAGCACGCCGAAGGCAGTTGCTGGGATGCTCCTTTCGAGGGCCGCGTGGCGCTCGTCATGGGCTCCGAGGGCGACGGCATCTCGCGTCTGGTGCTCGAGAAATGCGACTTTTTGACCAAGCTTCCCCAGCGCGGTATGACCGAGAGCCTCAATGTTGCCCAGGCGACCACGGCGCTGTGCTTTGAGTGGCTGCGCCGCAACGCCGGCGAGCTGATGGGGGAGGAGTAGCGCATGTCCAAAAAGAACCGTGCCAAGTCCAAGGCCAAGCGCTTTGGCGAGGGCTCGGCCAAGCCGATTGTTTCGGCCGCGACCTATGGCGTGGGCGGCAATGCGTTTGCGCAGGCTATCGCCGACCCAGTCTCGACGGTGCACTCCAACAAGCCCGAGCTGCTGGTGGTCGACGGTTACAACGTGATCCACTGCACGCCGCGCTACGAAAAGCTCGTGTACGACCATTCCGACGATCCGTATTCCAGCGACGTTCACGATATGGCGCGCACGGCGCTCATTAATGACGTAGCTGCGTTTGCCCAGGGCCGCTACGAGGCCGTGATCGTATTTGACGGCGCGGGCAATATCTCCAGCGAGCGCCCCAACCTACCGGCCCGCGGTGTGCGCATTGAGTTTTCGCCGACGGGTGTTTCGGCCGATACCGTGGTGCAGAAGCTCTGCATCGAGGCGCGCGAGGAAGGCCGCGCGTGTTCTGTAGTGTCGAGCGACGGCACGATCCAGGCCGTCGTCATGGGCAAGGGCGTTACGCGCATCTCGAGCCGTATGCTGGTGGACGAGATCAAACAGATCGACAACGACGTGCACGAGGCCGAGGAAGCTCCACAAATCAAGATGACTCTGGGCAGTCGCCTGAGCCCCGATGCCCTGGCCAAGCTCAAGGCCCTGCGCGGGAGGTAGGGAAGTTGGCGGGGCAATGCTGCCTCGCTAACTCCATTCAGCGATGTCGATCATTCTTTCGAGGCGCCACGTTAGCGCCTCTTTTAGATATGGCAGCCTTGCCGTGAGCGCGTCGTTTCTGGAAAGAATCTCGATTGCCTCGTCAACGAAGCCTTCGAGTTTGTCGCCGTCAAACCAGCCCATGTCCTCGACGAGCAACATTTGTTTGGCGGG
>CANNPG010000054.1:0-7292 GCA_947507375.1 uncultured Collinsella sp.
CCGCATCCAGTGTACCCACCGGGTGCGGTCCGTTTCAATGGCTCAAAAGCCCTTACCTAGCAACTCTCGGTCTTAAGCCGAAGCGTGCTTACATGAAGCCGCAGAAGCGACCGATGATGCCGACGGCGAAGAGAGCCAGGATGATGACGATCGGGCTGACCTTCTTCTTGAGGAGCTTGCAGACCAGCAGGGTCAGGCACACGGCGGCAAGGCCGGGGATGAGCTGATCGAGGTTGGCCTGAAGCGTGGTGACCTTCATCTGATCAAGGGCGGTAGCACCGACGGAGTTGTACATCGTCAGCGCTTCCTTGATACCCTCGGAACCGGAGGGCAGGCTAGCCCAGTCGATAAAGGCGCCAGCAGACTGCTTGACCGTGGAGACGATCGGGGTGAAGGAAATGGACACCCAGCGCTCGACCAGGGCGCCGATGATGAACATACCCAGGATGGAAGCGCCCTCGGTGACCTTGCCCATCAGACCACCGGAGAGGTCCTTGGCGATGGAGGAGCCGACCTTGTAGCCAAACTCCTGCGTGTACCACAGGAAAGCGTAACGGATGATGTTCCACGCGAAGAAGAACAGCAGCGGACCGACGATGCTGCCGGACATGGCCAGGGAAGCGCCCAGAGCGCCCAGAATCGGGCGAAGGGTGAACCAGAAGACGGGGTCACCGACGCCGGCGAGCGGGCCCATCATACCGACCTTGACGCCCTGAATGGCGACGTCATCGATCGGAGCACCGTTGGCGCGCTCCTCCTCGAGAGCGAGGGTAACGCCAATGACGGGGGCGGAAACATAGGGATGGGTGTTATAGAACTCCAGGTGACGCTTAAGAGCGGCAATCTGGTCATCCTTGCTGGTGTAGAGCTTCTTGATCGCAGGGATCATTGCGAAGCACCAGCCGCCGTTCTGCATACGCTCGTAGTTCCACGAGCCCTGAAGGAACTGATGACGGAAGCAAACCTTATTGCGGTCAGCCTTGGTGAGCTGAATCTTGTTCTCTGCCATATGTATCACTCCCCTCCTACTCGTAATCGTTCAGAATGTCGCCGAGCGGGTCGCCGGAACCACCGCCCATGCCGCCACCCTGCTTGGCCAGATCCTTAAGGCCAAGGTAGATGAGGGCAAGGGAGATGCCAATGAGACCAAGGGCGATCAGCGTGAGCTGAGGGATGGCAGCAAGGACGAAGCCGAGGACGAAGAACGGCCAGGTCTCCTTGGTGGCCATCATGTTGATGACCATGGCGTAACCGACGGAAGCGACCATGCCGCCGCCGACAGCCATGCCGCCGGACAGCCAGTCGGGCATAGCGTTAAGCGCGTTGGTAACGGCCTCGGCCGGGATGACGCACAGAAGCACTGCCGGGATGGCGATACGAAGGCCCTGCATGAGGATGGCAGCATACTGCCAGCGCTCGATGCCGGAGAAGTCGCCCTTCTCGGCGCAACCGTCCATGGCGTGAGCGATAGCGGTAGCAATGGTACGGCAGATCATGGTCAGGAACAGACCAGCGACCGACAGCGGGACGGCGACGGCGATAGCGGTGGTAACGGCCTTGGCCGAATCGGTGGCGCCACCGTTGAGGGCGAGCACCATGATGATCGAAGAAGCGACCGAGGCCAGAGCGGCGTCAGGCGCGACAGCGGCGCCGACGTTAGCCCAGCCAAGGGCCATCATCTGGAGCGAACCGCCCAGGAGGATGCCCTCCTGAAGGTGACCGGTTACGAGACCGATAAGCGTGCATGCCACGAGCGGCTGATGGAACTGGAACTCATCCAGAATGCCTTCCATACCGGCAAGCAACGCGACAATCGCAACAAGCAGAATAGTGATTGCAGACATGTATCGGACCCTCCTTTACTATGCTTGAGCGGCCAGTTCGGCCTTAGCTTTCTTCAACATGGCGTCGAGATCCTCGGAGGAATCCGAAGGAACCTTGCGGACCTCGAACTTGACGCCCTTGGCCTTGAGGGCCTCGAGAGTCTTAACGTCGTCATCGCCCATAGCGACGGCGTTGGTGACGACGACCTTGCCCTTGGAGTGAGCCATGGAACCGATGTTGACTTCCTTGATGTCGACACCGGCCTCGATGGCCTTGAGCAGATCCTGCGGGTTCTCAAAGAGCAGCATGGCCTTGGTGTCACCAAAGCGCGTGTCCTTGACGACCTCGGCCATCTTCTTGATGGGCACGACGTTGGCATGGACTCCCGGAGGGGCAGCCTGCTCGATCATGGTCTTGCGGAGCTCGTCGTGAGCAACGCCGTCGGAAACCACGATGATGCGGTTGGGGTTGATCTGCTTGGTCCACGTGGTGGCCACCTGGCCATGAAGCAGACGGGTGTCGATACGGACGTGGGCGATCTTGATGTGCCCATCGCCGATGACCGTTCCCGGAGGGATGGCGCCTGCAGGAGCAGCGGCGGCCGCAGCCGGCTTCTTCTCCTCGGGCTCCAGAGACTCGGGCTTGACGCGCACGCCAGCCTTAGCCTCAGTCACGAGATGTTTTGCGATCGCATGTGCAGTGTTCTTTGCGTCAAAGCGCTGCGAATATGCCTCGATGAGCATAGGCAGGTTGACACCGGTGACGATAGCCCAGGAATCGTGGCCCTCGATGAGCCCGCTGATCTGGTTGAACGGCGTGCCGCCCCACAGATCAACGAGGAAGAGCACCTGCTCCTGGTCCTCGAAGGAAGCGACTGCTTCCTCGACCTTGGCACGGAAATCGTCGGGGCCCATGCTCGGCTCGAGCGAGACCACGGCAACAGACGGTTGATCGCCAAAGACCATCGAGCCCGTCTGCTTGATTCCAGCTGCCAAGTCCCCGTGGCTAGCAAGAACAATACTTACCATCACATAACCTCCTTTTTGTCTACGTATTTCCTACACGACATGAAAGGAGTATAGCTGTTTGGTTTGTGGAATTATAGCTAAATCCGCAAAAGGTTGGATTATTTGTTTAAACGTCTAGGTTTGTTACAAGTTGATTACGTTACTGCTTTTTGACTCATTACACGACAAGGCGTCGCTCATCAAGCCATGCATTTTACAGATACAAGCAGGCTGTTCATTAATATCGATTTTAGGCAAGCGCGAATGCGCTTGTACTGCCGCTATTTTGTTTAAACAGACATGGCTTGACTTTTTTCGTGACTTATGGTCTATGAAACCACTCAAAATAGTTGCGGTGGAATAGTTCTTGTTTAAGAGCCAGAAGGCTGAATTTAGGAACTATTTCACCGCAACTTATAGGGAATCCTAGGCGATGTGGAGGGGGTTGGCGGCGTCGACGGCGTCGGGGACGTCGGAAGGGCCGTCGGGGACAGCGTCTGCCGGGTCCTCGTCGGGGGTCTCGATCTGCTTGATCATGACCTCCTGGCCCTGCAGCAGGTATGTCTCGCCGCTACCGCAATGGGGACAGGTCTTGCCGTGCTCGACCGTCGCGTAGTCGCAGCCACACGCCTCGCAATGTGTCACGGCCTCGACGGACTCCACAACAAGCTCCGCGCCCTGCGCGATAGGCTTTTTATCTGCTGCCCAGCGCCAAGCGTCGAGCAGCAAGTCGGGAACGACGCCCGAGACCTCGCCCAACAGCAACGTTACGCTCGAAACGCGACGCACGCCATGAGCGCGCGCTACATTCTCGACATCGCGAATGATGTGGTAAACGATCCCCAATTCATGCACTTTTTCTTCCGCCGTTCCCGTTATGGCTACTTACTTGCGACCGAACTTAATCTTGATGGCGCGCTTGAGCGCGTACTTGCCCAGGCTTGGGAGCTTTTGCTCGTATTTGACCATCGTGGAGCACTCGGGGCGGTCGCGATCCAGATGGATGGCGTCGAACGCGCACTTGGTGGTGCACAGGCCGCAGCCGATGCACTTGTTGGGGTCGACGATCGAGGCACCGCAACCCAGGCAACGGGCGGTCTCGGCGCGCACCTGCTCTTCGGTAAAGGTCTCGACGTACTCGCTAAAGGGCGCAGCCTTCTCGCGGTCGCGGTTAACATGCGCCACCTCGCGGCTCGCGTTGTCATAGCTCTCGATCACGACATCGTCGCGGTCGAGCGCGGTGTAGCGGCGCTGGTTGCGGCCGATGGTGAGCGTGGAGCCCGGCTGCACAAAGCGATGGATGGACACGGCGGCCTCGTGGCCGGCGGCGATGGCATCGATGGCGAAGCTGGGGCCAGTATAGACATCGCCGCCCACAAAGATGTCGGGCTCAGCGGTCTGATAGGTCTGGGGGTCGGCAAGGGCACCCTGGCCGCGGCCAAGCTCCACCTTGGAGCCAGCCAGCAGGTCGCCCCACACAATGGACTGGCCAATCGACATGACCACACGATCGGCATCGACACGGCGCAGATCGTTCTCGTCGTACTCGGGCGCAAAACGGCCCTCGTCGTCAAAGACACGCGTGCAGCGCTTGAAGGTGATACCGCACACACGGCCGGACTCGTCCAGGTGAACCTCCTTGGGACCCCAGCCGCAGCTGATGTGAGCGCCGTCCTCAACGGCCTCGCGACGCTCTTCCTCGCTGGCGGGCATCTGGGCCTCGCTCTCCAGGCAGAACATCTCAACATGCTCGGAGCCCAGACGGCAGGCGTTGCGGGTCACGTCGATAGCCACGTTGCCGCCGCCCACTACGATGGTGCGGCCGGGTAGCGCGTCGATCTTGCCGCTGTTGACCTCGCGCAAGAAGTCGACGGCCACGGTCACGTCCTCGGCATCCTCGCCCGGAATACCGGCAAGGCGGCCGCCCTGGCAGCCGATGGCAACATAAAAGGCCTTAAAACCCTGCTCGCGCAGCTCATCGAGCGTCACATCGCGACCGACCTCCACGCCATAGCGGAACTCGGCACCCATCAGGCGAATGATCTCGACCTCGGCCTCGATAACGTCCTTCTCCAGCTTAAAGCTGGGAATACCGTAGGTGAGCATGCCGCCCGGACGCTCGTTCTTCTCGAACACGACGGGCTTATAGCCCTTCTCGGCCAGATAAAAAGCGCAGGACAGACCGGCCGGGCCGGCACCGATGATGGCGATCTTCTGGTCGAAGCCGCCGGCACGCGTCGGCGTCACCACGGGCGGGACATAGCGGGTCGCGGCGTCCAGATCGCGCTGGGCGATAAACTTCTTGACCTCGTCGATGGCCACGGCGGCGTCCACACGGCCGCGGGTGCAGGCATCCTCACAGCGGCGGTTGCACACACGGCCGCAGATAGCGGGCAGCGGGTTCTCGCGCTTAATGAGTGCTAGGGCCTCGTCATAGCGACCCTGAGCCGCGAGCTTCAAATAGCCCTGAACGGCAACGTGCGCAGGGCAGGCCGTCTTGCAGGGAGCGGTGCCGGACTCATGCGTCTCGATACGGTTGTCGTTGCGGTAGTTGGGCGACCACTTGGTGTGATCCCATTTGGTGGCGTCGGGCAGCTCCTGGCGCGGATACTCGGGCACCTGTCCGCCGGCCTTTTTGCTGCAGAGCTTCTGGCCCAGCTTGGCGGCGCCGGCCGGGCACACCTCAACGCAGCGACCGCAGGCAACGCACTTGTCCTTCTCGACCTTGGCGACATAGGCCGAGCGCGACAGGTTGGGCGTGTTGAACAGCTGAGAGGTGCGCAGGGCATAACACACGTTGACGTTGCAGTTGCAGATAGCGAAGATCTTGTTCTCGCCGTCGATATTGGTGATCTGGTGCACAAAGCCGTTGTCCTCGGCCTGGCGCAGGATGTCGTAGACCTCGTCGCGCGTCACGTAATGGCCGCGGTCGGTCTCAACCACATAGTCGGCCATATCGCCCACGGCAATGCACCAGTCGGCGGGGTCGTCGGCGCAGCCCTCACCCATCACGCGACGGCTCGCGCGGCAGCTGCAGGTGCTAGCGGCATATTTGCCATCGTATTTGTCGAGCCAATGCTCGATATGCTCGATCGGCACCGAGGTGCTCGCGGCGTCGATAGCCTTCTCGACCGGAATGACATGCATGCCGATACCGGCGCCTCCGGGCGGCACCATCGGCGTGGCCTTGGACAGCGGTCCCTTGGACGCCTGCTCAAAGAACTTGGCATAGACCGGGTGCTCCTCGAGCTGGCTCACGCGCATGTTGAGGAACTCGGCGGAACCCGGCACCAGCATGGGCAACACCCATTGCTTGGCGCGCTCGGGGTTTTCCCAGTTGTACTCGAGCAGGCCCGTGTAGCTCATATCGTCGAGCATCTTCTCGATATCGGCTTCGGGCATGCCGGTGAGCTTGACCATCTCGGACAGCGTATAGGGACGGCGCATCTTCATCTTGCAGAGCACTTCGGCCTGCTCGTCGGTCGCGGCCTCGGCAAACGACCAGTACTCGTAGCCCAGCAGCTCGTCGCGATGCAGCAGGCGGTTGGTGCAGTGCTCGCACAGCTTGACGATGGCCTCGCGCGGATGCTCCGGCAGCGGCGGCACGAACTCCGAACCGATGTCGGGCTCGGTATAGCTAATCCCCGGTCCGTTGAGAATCATGGTTGTCCCTTCTCTTGCCACAGCCCGGCGAGACCGCGGCGCCCCTCTTTTTTGCAGGCCGGGCATGCCCCATGCCGTTCACCCGCCATTAGTTGACATTGTGTCAAAAATAGTATTGACGAACCGTCAACAATATTCAAGACTGTTAGGCGAACGGTCAGGCAAAAGAGGATGAAAGGCGGCAAAAACATGGGCAACAACACAGCAGATACCTCTGTGGTCGATGCCGTTCCCGCATCCGATAGCGCGGCAAAGCGCCTGACGGGCGACGAACGCCGTCGCGAGATCCTCGATGCCGTACGTACCGTAAGCTCCGAGCTGGGCGTGTCCCACCTATCGGTATCGGCCGTGACCAAGCGAGCCGGCTGCACGCGTTCATTGTTCTACCACTACTTTGCCGATATGGACGCCGCCGTCACCGCCGTCATGGACGAGGCGATCGACGGCTTTATCTCCGAGCTCGAGCAGTGGAACGCCAGCCGCACGGTTGGCGACATCGAGGGCGCGCTCGACACCATCGCCCCGCTCTTTAAGCGCCTGGTCGCCAGCGGCCACAAGCTGCCGAGCACGCTCACCTCGAGCAGCGGCGCGCTCTACGGCGGCTTTTTGCACAACGTGGTCCAGCGCGTGGCGCAGTATATCTGCGACACCACCGTGGTGGATTTTGTCGCCCATCATGAGCTACGCATCGACCATGTCTACGAGACGTTCTACACCCTCATCATGGGCCTTTTGATGTATATCCGCACGCACCCCGATGTGCCCGACGAGACGGTCAAGGAAATCATCGCCTCGACA
>CANNPG010000055.1:0-7210 GCA_947507375.1 uncultured Collinsella sp.
CGGCATTTGGTCAGCTTTTGGTTTGCTTCCGGTACTTACCCGCATGAAAGGTGCCCTCATCATCGGGGCAATGCAGTGTGCTGGAAAGGAGACCCCATGAGTGCCGCAAGCAAAAAGAGCAAGACGCAGCAGCTCAAGGAGCGTTGGGAAAACGGCGAGCTCGACTGCGGGGCGATGACGCCCGAGTTTATCAAGGGGCTCAGTCCTCGCGAGCTGGGCATGCTGGGCGAGCTGATCACCATCGACTACTTTAACGAGCGCGGCTACACCTTGCTGGAGCAGGGCTATCGTTGCACTGAGGGCGAGGCCGACCTGGTGTTGCTCGATGAGCTTGACGATGTCGTGGTGATGGCCGAGGTCAAGACCAGGCGCGTCGCCCTGGATTGCACCACGCGGGTCTTTCCCGAGGAGGCCGTGGATGCCCAAAAGCAGCGTCGGTATCGCCGTATCGCAAGTTGCTATCTCATGGAGCACTATCCGCTCAAGGCGATCCGCTTCGATGCAGTGGGTGTCACCATTCGCGGCGGGCATATCGCCGAGATCGAGCATCAGTACAACGCGTTCGATTGGCAGGTGTCGTGATGGCGTTCGAGACGTTTGCCGTTCACGCGGCCTGCATCCGCGGCGTCGAGGCGATTCTCGTCACGGTCGAGGTCTCGCTTGCCGGCGGCGTTCCGGGCATTCAGATGCTCGGCATCCCGAGTATGGAGGTGATGGAGTCACGTGGTCGTATTCGCTGTGCGATGCGCTCGGCCGGCTTTGAGATCCCGCGCTCGGGCATTACGGTCAACCTGGCGCCCGGCGATATTCGCAAGACCGGTAGCGGCTTTGATCTGCCCATCGCCATCGCGGTTCTAGCGGCCGATGGTCAGATTCCCCGCGACAACCTCGATCGCTGCCTTATCGCAGGTGAGCTTGGTCTGGACGGTACGGTGCTTCCCGTCAAGGGCGAGGTGGCGTTTCAGCTATTGGCTCGCGACATGGGGCTGTCTTTTATCGCCGGCAGGTCCGACCAGCATGTGCCACTCGCGGGCGTAGATTGCGGCTTTATCGACCATCTGTCTCAGCTTGCTCACGGCATGGGCGATGCCGCACGGCACTACTTGGATTCCGAGGGTGTCGAGGCGACCTTTGAGCCCGAGCTCGACTATGCAGACGTGCTGGGGCAGGAAGTCGCTAAACGCGGCATGGCGCTTGCGGCGGCAGGAGAACTCGGCTTGCTCATGATCGGGTCTCCGGGATCGGGCAAGACGATGCTCGCACGCCGTATGACCGGCATTCTGCCCGAGCTTTCCGTTGAGGATCAGCAGGAGGCACTGTGCATCCATTCGGTTTTGGGTGAGAACATTGATGGCTTGTTGGCGGGGCACCGCCCCTTCCGCAGTCCCCACCACAGTATTTCGACCGCAGGCCTTATCGGCGGCGGGCGCCCGGTGCACCCGGGTGAGATCAGCCTTGCTCATGGCGGCGTGCTCTTTTTGGACGAGCTTGCCGAGTTTCCCACTGGCGTGCTGCAGACGCTGCGTCAGCCCATCGAGCGCGGCTACGTGAGGATCGTACGCGTCGACGGGGCTTTTACCTTCCCGTCGCGCTTTCAGCTGCTGGCTGCGAGCAATCCCTGCCCCTGCGGCTTTTTGGGCGATCGCGAGGTGCCGTGTCGCTGCTCGGCGGCGATGGTCGAGCGCTATCGGTCTAAACTGCGCGGTCCTTTGGCCGACCGTATCGACATGATGATCGATGTGACCCGTCCCGACCCTCAAGTGATTATCGAGGGTGCGGAGGGCATGTCGTCGGCCGAGTTACGTGACTACGTTGTGCGCGGTCGCGCCTTTCGCGCTTGGCGCGAATCCCGCATGGACGATGCGGATGCCGAGGCCGAGGATGACGAGACGCGGTCCATTGACGGCGTCGTTTCGACCTTTGAGCTCGATGATGCGGCGGAGAAGTGTGTGCTCGGTCTGTCGAAGCGCACGCATCTCACAGGGCGTGGCATCGTGCGCCTTGTTCGCATTGCGCGCACGATTGCAGACGTCGCCGAGAGCGAGCAGGTGACGCAGGACCACGTGCTCGAGGCGGCGATGTACCAGGGAAGGAGGGACCAATGATGGCTGAGGGGACCTTCGAGCTGCATCCAGGTGACGCGTTGTATCCCGAGACCGTTTTGGAGCTTTCTGATGTACCTCAGACGCTCTATGTGCGCGGCAACCCCGAGGCGCTTTCGACGCCCGCGCTCTCCATCATCGGTGCGCGAAAGGCCTCGCCGTATGGTCTTGCCGTGGCAGAGCTTGCGGCGAAGGTGGCGGTTGAGGCGGGAGTGACGGTAGTTTCGGGCGGTGCGGTCGGTTGTGACCAGGCCTCGGGTTGGGCTGCGGTCAACGCCGGCGGCAAACACGTCGTGGTGCTGGGGACGGGCGCCGACGTGGTCTACCCGCGTTCGAGCGCGGGGCTTATTACGCGCACGCTCGATACGGGCGGCGCGGTCGTGTCGATCTCTCCGTGGGGCATGGGTCCGCGCAAGTTTGCCTTTCCGCGTCGCAATCGCGTGATCGCGGCCCTGTCGCAAGCCCTCTTTGTATCCGAGGCGGGTATGCCTTCCGGGACGTTTTCTACAGCCGAGGCTGCTATGGATTTGGGGCGCGAACTTCTTGCCGTGCCGGGGTCGATCCTATCGCCCGAGTCGCGTGGCACGAATTACCTCATTGCGAACGGTGCCTGCTGCATTGTCGACGAGGAGTCCATCGAGATGGCTATCTCTCGCATATACGGCACCCTGCGCTACTCGCGCCCCGATACTCCCGGCATTGCCGACCTGAATCCAACACAGCAGACCGTGATGCATGCGCTCATCGCCTCTCCGCTCAAGGTCGACGACATCGCGGCGCTCGTCTCACTCGATGCTGTCGGCGTACTCAAACTCTTGGGTTCGCTTGAACTCGAGGGCCTTATCGAGCGCATGATGGATGGAAGGTATGCGCCCTCCAAGTTTGCCCTTCACGCCCAGACGCCCTTCGGTCACAATGGAAAACGTGTCAATTAGAAAGGTGTTTGCAGATGCAGTTCGATCAGGTGACGGTTATCGGTGGCGGTCTGGCGGGTTCGGAATGCGCGATCCAGCTGGCAGACCGCGGGTTTGCCGTAAAGCTGTGCGAGATGCGCCCCCAGGTGAGCTCCCCGGCTCACCATACCGATCACCTGGCAGAGCTCGTCTGCTCCAATTCGTTTAAGTCGACCCGTCCGGATTCCGCGGCTGGTTTGCTGAAGGCCGAGCTTGAGCGCATGGGTTCAGTCCTGCTCGACTGCGCCCATCGCGCTGCTGTTCCCGCTGGTGGCGCCCTGGCGGTCGACCGTGTTACATTCTCCGAGCTCGTCGAGGCTGAGGTTGCCGCCCGCCCCAATATCGAGGTCGTTCACGGCGAGGTCACCCAGATCCCCGAGGGCCACGTGGTCATTGCCGCGGGCCCGCTGTGTTCACCGGCGCTGAGCGAAGAGGTCATGAAGCTCGTCGGTGGCGACGCCCTTGCGTTCTTCGATGCCGCGGCGCCGATCGTCGATGCCTCCACGCTCGATATGGACGTGCTGTTTTCGCAGTCGCGCTACGAGGAGCAGGGGAGCGGCGACTATCTCAACGCTCCGCTCAACAAGGAGGAGTACGAGGCCTTTATCGAGGCGCTCACCACGGCCGACCGCGTGGTGCTCAAGGACTTTGAGGGCGGCGATCTGTTCCAGGCCTGCCAGCCTGCCGAGGAGGTTGCGCGCACCGGCAAGGACGCCATTCGCTTTGGCGCCATGAAGCCCGTCGGCCTCACCGACCCGCGTACCGGACGTCGCCCTTGGGCGGCGATTCAGCTGCGTGCCGAGAACAAGGAGAAGACCGCCTATAACCTGGTGGGCTTCCAGACCAACCTGACCTTTGGCGAGCAGAAGCGCGTCTTCCATATGGTGCCGGGCCTGGAGAACGCTGAGTTCTTCCGCTACGGTGTCATGCACCGCAATACCTTTGTCGACGCCCCGCATGTGCTCGATGGCACCTTTGCCGTGCCCGGTACCGGCGTGCGCCTGGCCGGTCAGATCACCGGCACCGAGGGGTACATGGAAGCCGTGGCGACAGGTCTGCTCGCGGCGCTCAACACCTATGCCGAGGCTATCGGTGCCGCGGGCGTCGAGTTGCCCCGCGTGGGCGCCCTGGGTGCGCTCGTGGGCTATGCGACCGATCCTGCCACCGTGGGCTATCAGCCCATGCATGTCAACTTTGGCCTGGTGCCGCCACTCGAGGATGGTAAGCGCCGCAGCAAGCGCGACCGCTACCAGGCCTATGCGGACCGTGCGCTCGAGGCCCTTGACGCCTATCTGGCTACTCGCCCCGATCTGTTTGGAGGCGACCGGTCATAGCCTTTGACCTGTACGACACCGTCGACTCGTTTATCGCCTATATCGCACGCGTCGAGGGTCTTTCTCCCAACACGGTGACGGCCTATGGCTCGAGGCTGGAGCGCTTCGCTGCCTGGTGCGAGCGCGAGGATATCGATGCTTTCGCTGCCGACGTGCGCACCATTCGTCGCTATCTTGCCGAGCTTTCGCGTGAGCAGGTGGCTCCCCGAACGCTTGCGGCGCACCTGTCGCCTATTCGATCTCTCTATCGCTGGATGGCTGCCGAGGGGATTGTCGAGGGCGATGCGGTCTCGGCGATCGCGTCGCCCAAGCTGCCGCGTGACCTGCCGGGCGTCCTTACGACCCAGCAGGTCGAGGCGCTGCTCAAGACGCCTGATACCTCAACACCCGCGGGACTGCGCGATGCGGCGATGCTCGAGTTGCTCTATGCCTCGGGTGCCCGCATCTCAGAGCTTGCGGCGCTCAATGTGGAATCCATCTCATGGTCCGAGCGCACGCTGCGCCTGTGGGGCAAGGGAAGCAAGGAGCGCATCGTTCCTCTGTATCGTCGTGCGCTCGATGTGACGCGTCTCTATATTGAAGAGGGGAGGCCGGAGTTGCTCGCTCGGGCAAAGCGCCGCGACCTCGCTACCGGGCCGCATCCGCTGCTTATATCGGCGCGCGGCAATCGCATGAGCGCCGCGATGCTCCGGCGGCGGTTCCATACGCTGGCGACGCTCGCCGGCATTCCGGCTGACATCGCCCCGCATGCGATGCGCCATACCTTTGCGACCGACTTGCTCGAGGGCGGTGCGGACCTGCGCTCGGTTCAAGAGCTGCTAGGTCATGCGAGCCTGTCCACGACGCAGATCTACACGCATCTCACACCCGATCGGCTTAAGCGGGCTGTGGCTCAAGCCCATCCCCGCGGCGAATAGTGGCTGGGGCGTCCCGCGCCGCACTCAGGTGTGTGATTTTGATTGCGGGTTGGCAGGAAGAGGCATTCCTGCTATCATTCATCGGGTTGCTTCGCGGCAACATGTTTTTATCACGCACGCGCGGCTACTTCATACCGTGGTGCCCGGGCTTTGGTAGCACATGTCCGGGTTGGTTTTGGAGGATGACCCCGCGCGGAGGCAAACCACAGGAGGTTTAACATGGCTACCAAGATTAATATCCGCACCCTGCTCGAGGCCGGCTGCCACTTCGGTCACCAGACCCGTCGCTGGAACCCCAAGATGAAGCCGTTCATCTTCGGTGAGCGCAACGGCATCTACATCCTCGACCTCAAGCAGACCATCCTCGACGCCGACCAGGCCTACACCTTCGTCAAGAACGTCGCCAAGGGTGGCAACGTGCTGTTCGTCGGCACCAAGAAGCAGGCTCAGGAGGCCGTCAAGAACGCTGCTGAGCGCGCCAACATGCCTTACATCAACCAGCGTTGGCTCGGCGGTATGCTGACCAACTTCGTCACCATCCGCTCCCGCATCAACCGCATGGAGGAGCTCGAGGCCATGGTCGAGGACGGCCGCATGGCTGTTCTGCCCAAGAAGGAGCAGGCTGTTCTCGGCAAGGAGCTCACTAAGCTCCAGACCAACCTCGGTGGCGCCCGCGACATGAAGGGTCTGCCCCAGGCTCTCTTCGTCATCGACACCAAGCGCGAGGAGAACGCCATCAAGGAGGCCCAGCGCCTGAACATCCCCGTCGTCGCCCTGATCGACACCAACTCCGATCCCGACGAGGTCGAGTACGGCATCCCCTGCAACGATGACGCTATCTCCGCTGTCACCCTTATGTGCGAGCTCATGGCTGACGCCTGCCTCGCTGGCTCCGGCAAGGAGCAGGTCTCCGAGGCCGAGATGGCCGCTGAGCCCAAGGCCGAGTAAATCAGTCTTAGTTAATTCTTTTTCATCTCTTTGAAAGGAACCACAATGGCCCAGATTACCGCCGCTATGGTCAAGCAGCTCCGCGAGATGACCGACTCCCCGATGATGGAGTGCAAGAAGGCTCTCGTCGAGGCTGACGGCGACATGGACGCCGCTGTCGACGTTCTGCGTAAGAACGGCCTTGCCAAGGCTGCCAAGAAGGCTGGCCGTGAGACCAACGAGGGCGCTGTCGCCGCGTTCGTCTCCGAGGATGGCAAGACCGGCGCTCTGCTCGAGCTCTCCTGCGAGACCGACTTCGTTGGCTCCAACGCCAAGTTCACTGGCTTTGCTTCCAAGGTCGCTGAGGTTGTCGCTACCACCGAGCCTGCTGACGTCGACGCTCTGCTCGAGAAGCCGATGGGCGAGGAGACCGTTTCCTCCGAGCTCACCGAGATGATTCACATCATGGGCGAGAACATGAAGATCTCCCGCTTCGCTGCCCGCAAGGCCGAGAACGGCGCGCTCGCTTCTTACATCCACATGGGTGGTAAGATCGGCGTCCTCGTCGAGTTCGCCTTCGAGAAGGCCGAGACCGCTCAGGCTGAGTCCTTCAAGACCTTCGCTCACGACGTTGCCCTTCAGGTTGCCGCCGTCGCCCCGATCTGCGCTACCCGCGATCAGGTTCCGGCCGAGACCGTCGAGCACGAGAAGCAGATCTACATGGCCCAGGCTGCCGAGTCCGGCAAGCCCGAGGCTATCCAGGAGAAGATGGCTGTCGGCCGTCTGGAGAAGTTCTACAAGCAGTCCGTGCTCACCGAGCAGGAGTTCATCAAGGACAGCTCCCTCACCATCAAGAAGTACGCTGAGCAGGTCTCCAAGGAGCTCGGCGACACCATTACCGTCGTTGCCTTTGACCGTCTGGTCCGTGGCGAGTAAATAAGCTCTTGTAGCTGGTAATGAGCAGGCTGTGGGTTTTA
>CANNPG010000056.1:0-7035 GCA_947507375.1 uncultured Collinsella sp.
AATGTAGATGTAATATATAAAGAGTCCAATGCAGACGACTCCGATGATGGGACGGAGTATGTCCATTTTCCGCCCCTTTCACGCGCGGTCCGATGTCTCGGACGCCTGCTCTCGCAAGCGTCTGGGGACAGTAAACACTTCTAGGGATTAAAGAGGCGTGAGGGCCGGGGCTCACGTCCTTAAGATGCCGTAAAGATGCAGGTAGAAAGCACTATTGCGGCTGCAGTGCGCCTATACTCGACCACGCGAGCATACAGTGGCGTCCTCACCGCGTATGCACGCATGGACAACGCTTCAGAAAGGCTACGCTATGCAGCGCGACGCATCGGACACTCGCGTCAATCCAGACCTCATCCTCAAGGCAATTGAGAAAGACGAGGTCGCCGATGACGCTCGAACCAGCCGGGGACACCTCAAGATTTTCTTTGGCTACGCTGCCGGCGCAGGCAAAACCTATGCGATGCTTCAAGCCGCCCACGCCGCCAAGCGGCGAGGTGTTGACGTCGTCGCGGGGTACATTGAGCCGCACGAACGTCCGGCAACTGCCCATCTTGCACAAGGGCTTGAGAAAGTGCCCTGTAAACTCATCGAGCACAACGGCATTGCGCTCAGCGAGTTCGATCTAGATGCGGCTATCGAACGCGCCCCTCAGCTCATCCTCGTCGACGAGCTCGCCCATACGAATGCGCCGGGGTCTCGCCACGACAAACGCTATCGAGACGTCGAGGAACTTCTACATGCGGGCATCGACGTCTATACGACCGTGAACGTTCAGCATATCGAGAGCCTAAACGACATGGTTGCATCCATCACCGGCGTTGTCGTGAGCGAACGAATCCCCGACCGTATCTTCGATGATGCCGACCAGGTCGAGCTCGTCGACATAGAGCCCGAAGACCTACTTGAGCGCCTTCGCGCCGGCCTCGTCTACCGTCCCGCGCAAGCCGCCCGAGCGCAACAGCATTTTTTTACCGTCGAGAACCTCACCGCACTCCGAGAAATCGCGCTGCGCCGCTGCGCCGATCGCACCGGCCACCTCACAGACGCCGCACGCGTGCTGGGAAACCGTGACTACTACACCAGGGAGCGTATCTTAGTCTGTGTCTCCCCGGCGCCGACCAATCCCCGCATCGTCCGTGCCGCCGCGCGCATGGCGAAAGCGTTTCGCAGCGAGCTCGTCGCCCTGTTCGTAGAGAGCCCGCACACGCAAGCCATGAGCGATAATGAGCGTACCAAGCTTGCAGCCAATATCGCCCTAGCCGAGCAGCTCGGAGCACATATGGAAACCGTCTATGGCGACGACATCGCGTTTCAGATCTCCGAGTTCGCGCGCCTGTCGGGTATTTCGAAGATCGTCATGGGGCGCACGGGCGAGCGCAGCAGCGTCCGTCAGGCCCTCTTTGGCCGCAAATCTCTCGTAGAACAGCTCATAACATTCGCCCCGAACCTCGACATTTACATCATTCCAGACCAGTCGACTCCGCCCTCCCGGCCCAAAGGACGCCGCCGTACGCTCACCCTGCAGCCGCCCAACAGCCGAAACGTGCTTCGCACGCTGGCCCTCTCTCTTGTCGCCACGGCGATCGGCACGGCTTTCCGCCATCTGGGATTTGCCGATTCCAGCATCATATCCCTCTATATCCTCACGGCCCTGCTGACCGCCGTCACCACGACGGGGCGTATCTGCACGATCGTATCGAGCGTGCTCTCTGTAGTGCTTTACAACTTCTGCTTCGTCACGCCTCTGTTTTCGCTCGCCAGCTACGACCGAAGCTATCTGGTCACGTTCGGCATCATGTTCGCTACCGCTATGGTCGCCGGCGAGTTAACTGCGCGCATCGCCGACAACGCCCGTACCTCCGCCGAGAACGCATTCAAAACGCGCGTACTCCTCGAAACGAACCAGCTCTTGCAGCAAGCCCATAGCGCGGAGGAGTGCGCCCGCGTCGCCATGAACCAACTCATCAAACTGCTAAAACTCGACGTGGTCTTCTACACCGCCGAACACGGCACGCTCGGCAAAGCGCTCTATGAGTCCGCTGGCACCGAAAACCGATCCGCGTCGCTGCTCACCGACTACGAGCGCGCCGTTGCAACCTGGACCTACACCAACAACAAGCGCGCGGGCGCAAGCACGCGGACCCTGCCTGAGGCACACTGTCTCTACCTCGCGGTTCGCACCGGCGACAAGGTATTCGGTGTCATCGGCATCGCCCTGGAGGGGCGCGAGATCGAAGCCTTCGAGCATTCGATCGTCCTATCTATCGTAGGTGAATGCGCCTTGGCGCTCGAAAGCGACCGGGCGGCGCAAGAGCGCGAAGAGGCTGCGGTCTTGGCGAAAAACGAGCAGCTGCGCGCCAACCTTTTGCGCTCCATCGGCCACGATTTGAGGACACCCCTCACGGCTATATCCGGATCTGCGGCAATCCTTCGGAAGAGCGACGAGAAGCTCAGCCTCGAACAGCGCTGCGATCTTGCCGATGCCATCTACGACGATTCCCTCTGGCTTATCGATACCGTGGAGAACCTCCTCGCCATCACACGCGTCGAGGACGGCACCATTCGCCTCAATTTCACATCCGAGCTCATCGACGAGGTCATCGAGGCCGCCCTCAGCCATGTCGCCCAAGCATCGCATGGACGTACTGTCACCATCGAGCACACTGACGACATCCTGCTGGTACGCATCGACGTCCATCTCATCATGCAGGTGCTTACGAATCTCATCATGAACGCCTTCAAATACACGCCCGAGGACTCGACTGTCACCATCAGCGCACGTCGCGAGGGTGCGTTCGTCGTGGTGGACGTCGCAGACGATGGGCCGGGTGTGGCAGACTGCGACAAGCCTCATATCTTTGAGCGCTTCTTCACCTCAAGCAATACGCGGCCCGTGGATTCGCGTCGAAGCATCGGCCTTGGGCTGTCGCTCTGCCGCTCCATCGTGGAGGCGCATGGCGGCGTCATCGAAGTTCGCGACAACCACCCCCATGGGGCCGTCTTCCGTTTTACCCTGCCCGCCGAGGAGATCGAGATTCATGAATAATGCCGCTAAGCCACGCATCCTCCTGGTCGAAGATGACCTGACCGTTCAAAACCTCGTTTCGACCGCGCTTGACCTCCACGGCTATGTCGTGAGCAAGGTTTGCAACGGCCAGGCCGCCATCATGGATGCGGTGTCGCACGGCCCCAGCCTCATCATGCTCGACCTCGGCCTTCCCGACATTGACGGTATCGAGGTCATCACGAAGATCCGAAGCTGGTCGGCAGTCCCCATTATCGTCATTTCGGCGCGCACCGAAGATTCCGACAAGATTGCAGCACTTGACGCAGGGGCAGACGACTACCTCACCAAGCCCTTTTCTGTGGATGAGTTGCTCGCGCGCGTCCGTGCGAATTTGAGGCGCTCCTCGATGGCGTCGAGCGAGTCGACAGAAGCGAGCACGTTTGACAACGGTCCGCTGCATATCGACTACGCCGCGGGATACGCGACGAAAGACGGACGCGAGCTCTCGCTCACCCCAACCGAGTACAAATTGCTCGTCCTTCTGGCGAAAAACGTCGACAAGGTGCTCACCCACACCTTCATCACCCGCGAGATATGGGGCACGAGCTGGGACAGCGATCTGGCGAGCCTGCGCGTGTTCATGCGCACCCTGCGCAAGAAGATCGAGGCAGACCCCTCTCACCCCAAGATGATTCAGACGCACATGGGTGTCGGGTACCGCATGCAGCGTCTCTAGCCCACCTCACAAAAAAAGTTGCGGTGGAATACGGAGTAGATGAGGCTTTTGGCAGCCAAAACAGTCCGTATTTCACCGCAACTGATGGATGGGATGTGTTAGAGACCCAGGTAGCTGGTCATGCCTTCGACGGCGAGTTTGGCGCCGGCTACAGCATGGACCACGGTGAGCGGGCCGTTGACCACGTCGCCGGCGGCAAAGACACCGGGCACGGTAGTCATGCCGTTCTCATCGACCGAAAGAAGGCCGCGATGGTCGGTCTCCAAGCCACCCGTCGTAAGCACAAGCTTGTCCTTGGGCACCTGCGAAGCCGCAATCACAACTGTGTCGGCAGACGCATGGTCGAGCTCCTCCTCGTAGCCCACCACATTGTTGTCCTCGTCAAAGATAGCCGTTTCGAACACCGGACCGTTATCGTCGATGGCGCAGATCGCCTTGCCGCACACAATCTCGGCACCGTCAAGCTCGGTCAGCTCCACCTCGTCATCGATGGCCGAGATATGGCGCGATCGAGCATACACGGTGACCTTACGAGCACCCGAGCGCAGCGCCGTGCGGGCCACATCCATGGCCACGTTACCGGCACCGATGACCGCCACATTCTGTCCGATCGCCACGCTCGAAGGATCGACCAGGTAATCGATACCAAACAGCACGTTGCCGCGCGACTCGCCGGGAATACCCAGTTTGCGAGCTCGCCAGGTACCGGTGCCAACAAAAACCGCATCGTAGCCGTCGCGCAGCAGGTCGTCGATATGCAGCGCGCCACCGATGGTGGTCGAGGGGCGCACGCGCACGCCAAGCGAGCACATCACATGACGGTACTTTTGCACGAGCGCACGGGGCAGGCGGAACTCGGGGATACCGTATTCCAGCACACCGCCGATCTCGGGGCGCTGTTCAAATACCGTGACGGCACAGCCTAGCTGGGCCATCTTAATGGCCACGGTAATACCGGCGGGACCGGAACCGACCACAGCAACCTGTTTGCCGCACGACGGCGCAGACGTCCACTCCTTACGATCCAAATACGCTGTCGAGATATAGTTCTCGATGCTCGAGAAATGTACGGGTGTGCCCTTGCGGCCCTGGATGCACGCGCCCTCGCACTGGCCCGAATGGTTGCAAACCATGGAGCAGACCGCGCTCATGGGATTGTTCTGGAACAGCAGCTCGCCCGCCTCTTCTAGACGACGCTGTTTGAACAGGTCGATGACCTGCGGAATAGGCGTCTGAACCGGGCAGCCCTTAATCTGACAGAACGCCCTTTTACAACCTAGGCAACGATTCGCCTCTTCGACAATGTGGATAGCCACGCAACTCCCCTTTTTAATGCAATCCAATGGGGGCGACGATAAAGACCCTTCACCGCCGCCCCCATACAGGTAATCTCAATCTGCCGACACAGCAAAAGCCAATGCTATAACTCGCGATGCGAAGCCCCGCAGCGAGCGGACATGTGCTCGAGTGTCGCCAGGCAGTCAGCCGCCGTCGCCGGCACACTGTTCTCGACCACGCAGGGAATCCCAGGGCAGGCGGCAGCCGCCCAGGCCACTACGGGCTCAAAGTCATAGCGGCCCGTCTCGCCCACGCCATGACACACCAGACGTGAACCCGTACCGTCGCACCAACCGGCTTCGTCCTCGTTATCAACGACCTCAAAATCCTTGGCGTGCAGCACGCGAATCTTGCTGCCGCATAAATAGAACATGCGCGCGGTGATTTCCTGCGCTTCGTCAACGACGCTGGGGTGCAGCAGCGACACTGGGTCATAGATCACGCCGAGCGACGGGCTCGAGACGCGCTCCAGCACCTCACGGCAGCGATCTGGCGTGTTGACTGTCTCGTTCCAACCGGGCTCAATTAGAACCTGACCGCCCACGGCCTCGGCCCGATCGCAGACGTGTGCGAGTCCGTCCATAAAAGCCTCGAGTGCCCCATCGGTCATGCGGTCGTCAGCAACGCGGTTCTGCGCATTGGGGCGACCGGTCTCGGTACCCACCGGGCATCCGCCGAGCATCTGGGCAAAGTTCAGGCATGCCTCGTACTCGGCAATGTTATCCATGAGCTGTTGGCGATCGGGCGTCGCCAAATTCTTATAGCAGCCGAGCACGGCGACCGAAACGCCCGCCTCGTCGAGCACCGCACGCAAATGGTCGGCAAGCTCGCGGGTCAGGCCGCCTCGATCGATCCCCATCGATGCGTAGAGCACCTTGCTCGGCAGCTGAATGCACGAAAAGCCCAGCTCTCCCGCCATGCGGATGCGTTCCTCGACGGTCCCCTGCGGAAGGTCGTGCAAACGCACACCCGGAGTAATAGCCCCCACGTTATTCACATCCCTTATGAGCGTTGATGCCCGGGGTGTATCCGCCAAACGGGTCCTCGATAGAGCACACACCCGAGGGAGCAAGCGGGTCATGCCTGCCAGCCAGTTTGTCGTGATGCATGGTCTCGATATAGGCAAGCACCAGCGGCGCCACGCCCTTCGCATCGTTTTTGACGATAGGCTCGCTCATGTAGTAACCAAACGTGCCCTCGCGGTGCGCGGTGTTTCCCAAGCCCGCGACCAGGCAGATGTTGTCGAGCGCCAGCTGGCCATCATGCTCGGACAGGCAGGTCTCGCAGATGCCGTCGAAGGCGCGACGGCCGTACTGGTAGTAACGCTCGCCCAGCACGCCTAGACGCACGCCCTTCATGATGGCATTGGCAAAAATCGCGCTACCAGACTCCTCCAGGTAGTTGGGGGCGATATTGGGCAGGTTGATGACCTGATGCCACATGCCGGTCTTCTCGTCCTGATACGGCAGCATGGCATCGATCAGGTCGTGGAACATCTTGCGAATCTCGTCCTTCTCGGCTGACATCGAAGGCGGCATGAGCTCCCAGGTATCGATGAGTGCCATGGCAAACCAGCCCTCGGCGCGCAGCCAGAAGTTAGCCGAAAGGCCGGTGACCGGGTCGCACCAGAACTGTTTGCGGCTCGCGTCGTAAGCGTGATAGTACAGACCGTTGAGGGGGTTGCGCATCAGGTCATGCACGACCTGGAACATATGGAAGCTGTCCGAGCAGGCACGACGGTTGTGGAAGCTCAGCTCATACTGCATGTAGAACGGCTGCGCCATATACATGCCGTCGAGCCAAATCTGGTTGGGGTAGACGGCCTTGTGCCAAAACACGCCCTCTTTGGTGCGCGGCTGGGTCTCGAGCTGGCGGTAGATGGTGTCCATGGCGGCACGGTACTTGGGCTTGCCCACCAGGTCATAGAGCTTGTAGAGGGTCTTGCCCGCATTGG
>CANNPG010000057.1:0-6993 GCA_947507375.1 uncultured Collinsella sp.
ATATTCGCGGCATTCGCTTCAACACACTCGAGCAGCTATGCCTCGCCCTTCGTTGCCAACCCGGAGACCTTCTCGAAGTCATGAGCGAAGAGGATGCCCGAAAGGAGTTCGGACTCGATTGGTCCGCCGAGGATTAGAGGGCGGTCGTACTCGCCCTGCACACGGGGATGCGAATCGGCGAGGTCTGCGGCCTTCGGTGGTGCGATGTGGATTTCGAGACGGGCCTGATCTCGATCAGGCACTCGGTGGCGTACGCGAAGGGAATGGGTTCGTTCATCAAGGACACCAAGACCCATGACGCCAGGGGTATCCCCATCGACCCGGTCGGCCTACTCCCCTTCCTGAAGGAGACCCACGAGATCGACTGCGGAAAGCTGCGCTTGCGCGGCCTTACCGGGGCGGTCGAGATCGGGGGCTGCTACATCCTGTCGGAGCCGGGCGCGACCTTCGCGACGACAAGCTATATCCGCAGGGCGTTCAAGACGTTCTCGGAGACCAACGGCCTCATGGGCACCAACGACGAGCTGATCACGTTCCACGGCCTTCGCCACACGTTCGCAACGCAGTGGATCCGCCAAGGCGGCGATATCAAGGCGCTCCAATCGATCCTCGGCCACAAGGACGCCATGGCGACGCTCAACGTCTACGCCGACATCGAGCCCATCTCCAAAATCCATAACATGCTGCGCGCCACGCCGTGCCTTTGGCGCGGGCACCTCGGGCCGAGGGTCGATCCGGGTCCCATGTTCCAACAGAGGATCCAGGAGTCCATCGAGACGCTCCAGGCGTTCGGCTACGGCATCACCGAGCCGGACGACCGAAATATCGCCATACGCGACGTGAAGACGAACAGTTGGCTCTAGCTCACCGAGTACGCGGCAGTGCTGGGCCCATCCCAACTGAGGTCACGGTGGTCCGATAGGGGCGCCACCCGCGGCATGCGCCGCGGAGCGGTATCCCCTACCGAAGGGCGGGGATGCCCTCCGCTTCCAGTTCGGAATCAGCCGTCGGAGGCGTTCGGCTGACTGCGGGAACGGCCTGTCCGCTCAATGTGTTCGGCTGAGATCGGAAATCAACCCAACACGAGCCGGACACGCGCCAGACGGCTCTTCCCCGTGCGGCCTTCCCCCTTACGCTCATGTTGCAGGCATGTAACGCCGCAGCGAGCGCGCCTTTTTTGCGCCAGACAGGTACAATGATGAACACTGTACCGTAGCGGAGCGCCCCGCGCGCGCCGCAATCACGCGAAAGGGTTTCCCATGGCCGAGATCTCGTCCTCCCGTATCGTCATCACCGTCCTTGGCAAGAACCGCCCCGGCATCGTCGCCGGCGTCACCCGTGTCCTAGGCGAGGCCAACGTCGACATCCGCGACATCACGCAGTCCATTATCGAAGACATCTTCACCATGACCATGCTGGCCGATACCGCCGAGTCCAAGCTCGACTTTGCCGAGCTGCAGAAGGCGCTGGCCGAGGCCGGCGAGCTTTCGGGCGTCAACGTGTCCATCCAGCGCGAGGACGTCTTCAACTTTATGTACCGCCTGTAGCGAGCAAGCCGCTGGGGATAGCCTGACGCGCGCATGCCCATGCAAGTCACCCCGATGCGGCCCGGAGAGGAGCGCGCATGGCCTACGACGCCAAGAAAATCTATTACCGCTTCGATGACCACTTGAGCCGCCTGGTTCTGGATTACGAGGCGAGCCGTCAGATTTCGCCCGAAAGCGAAAACCTCTACCACGGTCTACCGACCGCCCCGTACGACGAAGGCTTGTTCGTAGAGCACAACGTCAAGCGCGGCCTGCGCAATGCCGACGGCTCGGGCGTGGTCGCGGGCCTTACCCGCATCTCGGATGTGCATGGCTACAACAAGGTCGACGGCAAAGTCGTGCCCGATCAGGGCAAACTCACGCTTCGCGGCTACAGCATCGAGGACCTGGTCAACAACGCCCAGGCCGAGAATCGCTACGGCTACGAAGAAGTCGCCTATCTGCTTATCACGGGTTCGCTACCCAACAAGGAAGAGCTCGACGGCTTCTGCGAGCGCCTAGGTGCCTTTAGGCACCTGAGCGACGAGTACGTCCGCGAGTTCCCCATGACCACGGTGTCGGCGAGCATCATGAATGTGCTTCAGCGCGCCGTGCTGCTGCTCTACGCCTTCGACGCCGAGCCCGACGCCATTACACCCGAGCACGAAATCGACGTCGCCATCTCCATGCTCGCCCGTCTCCCCCGCATCGCCGCCTTCGCGCATATGGCCTCGGTCGCCAAGCGTCGCGGCTCCGAGGTTCATGTACCGCACCCCACACCTGGCCTCTCCACCGCCGAGACCATCCTGCAGGTGCTCCGCGGCGGCATGGCATTCACCCGCGACGAAGCCATGCTGCTCGACGTGATGCTCATGCTGCATGCCGAGCATGGCGGCGGCAACAACTCCACGTTCGCCTGCCGCGTGCTGTCCTCCTCGGCCACCGACCCGTATTCCGCCTACGCCGCGGCCATCGGCTCGCTCAAGGGCCCGCGCCACGGCGGCGCCAACGCCAAGGTCGTGTCTATGCACGAGAACATCCGCGCGCATGTTTCCAACTGGGAAAACGAGGACGAGGTCGCGGCTTACCTGGGCAAGATCCTCGACAAGCAGGCCTTCGACGGCACGGGCCTCATCTACGGCATGGGCCACGCCGTCTACACGCTGAGCGACCCACGCGCCGAGGTCTGCCGCCGTTACGCGCGCTCGCTGGCAGCCAAGAAGGACTTGGGCGAAGAATTCGCACTCATCGAGCGCATTGAGCGCCTGGCCCCGCAAGTGATGCGCGACCACGGCATGACCAAGCCCATCTGTGCCAACATCGACCTGTACACGGGCTTTATCTACAAGATGCTCGGCGTGCCCGAGACGCTCTTTACGCCGCTATTCGCCGTCGCCCGCATGGCAGGCTGGTCGGCGCACCGCATGGAAGAGCTCTTCTGCGCGCACCGCATCATCCGCCCCGCCTACCGCCCGGTTATCGAGCCGCTGGAGTACAAGCCACTCGCCGATCGATAGGACGCGGACCGTTATAGAACCCGAGCGTGGCCAGGGCATCACCGCCCTCGGCCACGCTTTTTATGCCAGCAGAAAGGGCTGCAACGAATGATTGTGTTTTCCGATATGGATGGAACGCTGCTGACGAGTGATAAGCAGATGAGCGATGCCACCTGGGCGATGCTCGACGAGCTTGCGCGCCGCGGTATTGAGTTTGTGCCCTGCACGGGGCGCCCGCTGTCGGGCATCTTTGAGCCCATCCTCGCCCACCCCGCCGTACACTACGCGGTCTGTGCCAACGGTGCCAGCGTCTGGCAGCTCGACGACGACGTGCCCACCGATTCCTCACGTGCTACGCGCATCTTGAGCCGACCGCTCGACCGCGCCATCGCCCACCGCATCCACAGCATCGCCGCCGGCCATGACGTCACCTTCGATATCTTCGCGGACGGGCAGTGCTTCCTCCCCCGCTCGCTCTACACGCGCCTGGATGAGTTCTGCGGCGGCGACCCCCACATCGCGGCTTCGCTCAAGCGCACACGAACGCCGATCGACATGGATATCGACAGCAAAATCGACGATGTCGAGACGCTCGAGCGCATCGCCATGTACTGGCACGACCCCGCCGATCGCGACGCCATCGCGGCGGCGCTCGACACGCTCGGAGGCATTGAGGTCACGCGTTCGTACGCCATGAATATCGAGGTCATGGGCGAGGGCGCCACCAAGGGAACGGCCCTCACGTGGCTATGCGAGCACCTGGGCGAGCGTCTCGCCGACGCTTGGGCGTTCGGCGACAACATCAACGACATTCCCATGCTGCAGGCAGCGGGCCATGGCATGGCCATGATCAACGCCGAGCCCGAGGACCGCGAGGCCGCCGACGCCATTACCGAATACGACAACGACCACGACGGCGTCGCCCGCACCATCATGGCTGCCCTCGCCTAGTCATTGGGGACGTTCTTAAACGACTAGTCGTTGGGGACACTCTTCGCAAAAAGCTGCAAGGATTGTCCCCCACTGTCGGCAGAAAAGGAACGTCCCCATCTGCCGGATTAGGAGAGACTCTCCAGCACGCGACGGAGCTCATGCTGAACGGCGTGGTCGCGGTTGCAGCCTACGACGCGATCGGCCACCGCTTTAAGCGCGGGGCGCGCGTTTTCCATCGCGCAGCCCGTGCCGACAAAGCGAATGATCTCGTAGTCGTTCATCGAGTCGCCAAACGCCATGACCTCGTCGCGACCAATGCCGTAATGCTCCGCGAGCTGCGCGATACCCGAGGCCTTCGACACACCAGGCTGCATGGCATCAATCCACGCGTTGCCCGAAGGCGCAAAAGTAAAGAGCTGACCAAGTTCGCGCTGTAGCACGTACGCGCTGTCCATAACCGCACAGTCATCGCAAAAGATACTCGCCTTGATGATATTTACGCTGGGATCGGGCAGCTCCCAAATGCGCTCGGCATTGGGAAGGTCCTTATCGACCTCACGCACGAACTTGCACTCGTCATCGAGCAGGAAGGACTTGGTTCGGTCAAAGAGCGCAAGATGCAGATTGGGAAACGTCCTGACGGCTTGGGCGAGCCTTCGAATCGCCAGGTGGGAATACACCTCACGGTCCACCATCTTACCGTCGGCGTAGACTTGGGCGCCGTTAGCGGCGACAAAGTCCATCTTGTCGCGAACGGGCGCAAAGAACTCGCACAGGCGATCGTAGCGACGACCTGACGATGCAGCGAAATGCACGCCATGCTCGTGTAGCGCCAGAATCAGTTCGTAGGTCTCGGGAGGCACCTGGCCGTTTTCGTCAAGCAGTGTGCCGTCCATATCGGATGCAATCAGTTTAAACATAGAAAAGCTCCCTTCGGGCTTGTTGGAATCAAACGCGTATCCGATTCCAACGTACCCAAAGGGAGCTCAAATAAGACTCCGCGGGCGTAAACGTTACAAGGACCTGGCAAATAGCTCACACATGCCAGAGGTCCTACGGTCGCGGCGTCAGGCAGCGCGCCAAAGAGTGTCCCCGATGACTAGTCGTTTAAGAACGTCCCCGATGACTAGTCGGCGTAGGTGAAGGTTGTGACGTCGAACATGCCCTCGGGGCGGATGCGGAGCGTCGGGATGACCGGCAGGGGCAGGAAGATGATGCCCATGATGGGGTCGAGCGGCGGCTCAATACCCATGGCGCGCGCCTTGACCATAAAGTCGTCGTGCTGCGCAGCAACGTCCTCGGCCGTGCCTTCGCTCATAAGGCCACCGAGCGCCAGCGGAATACGCGCCACGACCTTGCCGTTGCGCACCAGCACGTGGCCGCCCTGGCCCACGGCCTCGACGGCAGCCATCATATCAGCCGCGCTGTCGCCCACCACGCACACGTTGTGCGAGTCGTGGCCGATCGTCGAGGCGATGGCACCGCCCGTGATGGTAAAGCCGCGCACCCAGCCGCGACCGATATGCTTGCCGACCAGGCCCAGGCCAGCGGGGCCGTCGCCATCGGCGCCCTCGGCCTGCAGCGACACGCCGCGGCCGTGGCGCTCGATCAGCATAATGCGGCGCAGGCCCTCGGCACTCTCGAGGCGAGCCATACCCGTGATGGCCTTGCCCGGCACCACGTCGATCACGGCCTCGCCCGGCTTAAAGGCATAGTCGAACACGTCGAGCGATAGCTTCGGCAGTTTAACGGAAGCGCGCAGCTCATCGGCAAGGGCCGCAACCTCGGCCATCTCGGGTGCAATCTCGCCCACAAAGGTGCCGTCCTGCGCCACCAGAGCACCGGCGGCATATACGCGATGCGGAGCCGTGGCAAACGTCAGGTCATTGAGTACCAGCAGGTCGGCACGCTTGCCCGGGGCAATCGCACCGCGCAGCTCGTGCGGGTCGCGGCAGCCGTGATCCAGGCCAAACGCCTCGGCCGTGGAGAGGGACGCCATGGAGATAGCGACCACGGGGTCGATACCGGCCTCAATCGCCACGCGGCAGGCATTGTCGATCATGCCGGTCGCAAGCGCATCGGAAGGGGCACGGTCGTCAGTCGCAAAGCAGCAGCGGCGGGCGCGAGCGGGATTCTCCAGCAGCATCGGCGACAGGTTGGCCAAGTCATGGCTGCACGTACCCTCGCGGAGCATCACGTACATGCCACGAGACAGCTTGTCGAGTGCCTCCTCGGGAATCGTCGACTCGTGGTCGGCGATAATGCCCGCTGCGGCATAGGCGTTGAGGTCCTTACCGGCAACGAGCGGCGCGTGGCCGTCAACCTGCTTGGACGGCGTCTGGTTGGCAGCATCGATGCGAGCACAGGTCTCGGGGTCGGCCATAAAGACGCCCGGCAAGTTCATCATTTCGCCCAGACCAAAAACATCGCCCGGATGCTCGGCAAAAAACGCCTGCATATCGGCAGCCGAAATAACGGCACCGGCCTGCTCGTCGGGCAGCGCGGGCACGCACGAAGGCATCATATACTTGATGGAGATGGGTGCGCGGCGGCCGTCCTCGATCATAAAGCGCAAGCCGTCGAGACCGGCAACATTGGCAATCTCGTGGCTGTCGGCAATGGCGGTGGTGGTACCGCGCGTCGCGGCCATGCGAGCATACTCGGCGGGACGGATGTTCGAAGACTCGATATGCAGATGCCCGTCAATAAAACCGGGAGCGAGATAGCGACCCTGGCAGTCGATGACCTCAGTTACCTCGTAGGTGCCAGCAGCATCGTCGCGACCATCGTAGAGCACGCCGACGATCACACCGTCCTTGACGGCAACGCTGCCGGGCGCCACACGCTGGCCATACACGTCGACGATCTGCGCATTGGTAAACAGCGTGTCGACGGGCACGCGCCCCTCGGCAGCATCGATCACAGACCTCATGACCTCAACGGACATACATACTCCTTTAACCGTAGAAAACGCTGCGGGGCGGACAGACCTTCACCGCAGCAAGCCAATAGCCATTGTATGCCCAAAAGAAAGTCCC
>CANNPG010000058.1:0-6849 GCA_947507375.1 uncultured Collinsella sp.
TTCACAGCTTACTTTACCGCAAAAGTTGCCCATGTCTTACTACTTTGCCTAAAAGTTAGCCGTGTTTCACAAAACGTGCGGGACGAAAACAAAATGGGGACGCCCCGCAAGGAGTGTCCCCAGGTGCCGGCAGATAAGGAACGTCCCCAAGTGCCGAGCCGCAGCTATAACAGTCCAAAGTACTTCGCGGCGTTGTAGATGCCGTCGTCGTCCACGGCAGTCGTCACATAGGTCGCCGCAGCCTTCACCGTGTCCTGCGCGTTGCCCATGGCCACGCTCGTGCCCACGGCGGCAAACATCGACAGGTCGTTCTCGCCGTCGCCAAAGGCAATCGCCTCGCTCGCGTCGATGCCCAGGCGCTCCAGCGTCGCCGCCACACCCAGGTCCTTGCCGCCGTTAGCGGGAATAATGTCGCAGAACAGGTCGCACCAGCGCGTGGTGAGCGAATGCGACACGGCATCGGTCACGACATGCTCGTCGGCCGGGTCCACAAAGGCGCAGAACTGGTAGACCGGTGCGTCAAAGGCGTGCTCAAACGGCTCCTCGTGGTAGACGATTCCCGCGTTGCCGCCAGCCGTCACCACGCGCTCGGACAGGCGGTTCACAAACGAGTTCTCGCCCTGCATGCACAGCGAGTCGTAGCGCCCCTGCGCCACCTGGTCCACAATCACCGCGACGTCGTCCGAATCGATCGGGCAGCTGCGGTAAACCCCCTCGGCATCAAAGCAGTGCTGGCCCGAAAGCGTAATGTACGCATCCCAGCCTAGGTCGAACAGCCAGTCCGGCATCTGGTAGGTCGGACGGCCCGTGGCGATCACGCACGCAATCCCCTGCTCGTGAAAGCTGTCGAGCACCTGCTGCGCCGACGCCGGAATCCGGTGGGTCTTAAAGCTCAGCAGCGTGCCGTCGATATCGAAAAACGCGGCTTTGATCATTCTCGCCTACTCCTCGCCCTCGAGCTTTTCGCTCGCCTCGAGCCACGCCATCTCCAGCTCGTCCATGGCAGCGTGAGCCTCGTCGATCTTTGCCTGCTGCTCGCCGAGCGCCGTGTAGTTGGTGGGATCGACTTGGGCCATTGCTGCCTCGGCCTCCTCAACGCGGGTGCGCTGCGTCTCCATCTTGCGCTCGAGCGAACTCACCTCGCGGCGGAGCTTCTGGCGCTCGGCGTTGGACAGGCCGTTGGGCTGACCGCTCGACTTGGGCTTTTCGGCCGCAGCTGCCGCGGCACCGGTGTCGAACGTGCCGGTCTTGGCGCTCGGCGCGCCCACGGGCTCGCACTCGGCGGTAGCGTTGCACAGGCGCAGGTACTGGTCCACGCCACCGGGCATATGCGTCAGGTGGCCGTCGAGCAGCGCCCACTGCTGGTCGGTCACGCGCTCCATCAAAAAGCGGTCGTGCGTCACCAGGATCAGCGTGCCGGGCCAGCCGTCCAGCAGGTCCTCGACAATCGCGAGCATGTCGGTATCCAGGTCGTTGCCCGGCTCGTCCAAGATGAGCACGTTGGGCTCGTCCAGAATCGTCAGCAACAGCGACAGGCGACGGCGCTGGCCGCCCGAAAGATCGCCGATGCGGCTCCAGAGCTGCTGCGTCGTAAAGCCCAGACGCTCGCAGAGCTTCTCGGGCGAAGTCTCCTTGCCGTCGATGACGTAGTACTTCTTATAGTTGCCGAGCACCTCGCGGATCGTGTCGCCCATGTAGGGCTTGAGCTCCTCGAGCTGCTGCGACAGCACGCCAAAGCGCACTGTCTGGCCAATCTTCACGCGGCCGCGCGTGGGTTCAATCTTGCCCTGGATCACGTCGAGCAGCGTCGACTTACCGGCGCCGTTCTCGCCCAAAAGGCCATAGCGGTCGCCCGCACCAATGAGCCAGGTCACATCGGTGAGCACCTGCTTGGGCGCGCCGTCGGTATCGGCATAGCCGGCATCCACGTCGACCACATCGATAACCTGCTTGCCCAAGCGGCTCACGGCCAAGCGCTTGAGCTCCAGCTCGTCACGCACGGGCGGCACGTCGGCGATCAGCTCACGAGCGGCATCCACGCGAAACTTGGGCTTGGTGGAACGCGCCTGGGCGCCGCGGCTCAGCCACGCGAGCTCCTTGCGTGCCATGTTGCGACGGCGCTCCTCGGTAACCGCGGCCATGCGGTCGCGCTCTACGCGCTGAAGGATATATGCGGAGTAGCCGCCCTCGAAGGGATCGACCTGGCCGTCATGGACCTCCCACATGCTGGTGCAGACCTCGTCCAAGAACCAGCGGTCGTGCGTAACCACGAGCATGGCGCCCTGACCGCGCTGCCAGCGGGCCTTTAAGTGACGCGCGAGCCAGTTGATGGTGCGCATGTCCAGGTGGTTGGTGGGCTCGTCGAGCATGAGCACGTCGTAGTCGCCGATCAGCAGGCGCGCGAGGTCCACGCGACGGCGCTGGCCGCCCGAAAGCTCGCCCACCGTGCCCTCCCAGGGCACATCGCTAATAAGGCCAGCCAGAATCTGGCGCGTACGCGGACTCGACGCCCACTCATACTCGGGCGTGTCGCCCACGACGGCATGATGCACGGTGTCGGTATCGACCAGGTTGTCCTTTTGGCCGAGCAGACCGATCGTGGTGCCGCGACGGTGCGTCACGCGCCCGTCATCGGGCTCCAGCGTGCCGGCGAGCACGCTCAGCAGCGTCGACTTGCCGTCGCCGTTTTTGCCGACAATACCAATGCGGTCGCCCTCGCCCACGCCGAGCGTCACGCTATCGAAAATATGCTTGGTGGGAAACTCTAGGCTGACGGAATCGCATCCCAAAAGAATCGCCATATGCCCTGCTCCTTCGTAGAAATTCAACGTTGTCCATGATAGCAGCGAGCCCCACCCCAAACCACCACGAAGGCGCCTGTCCCCTTTGTGGCGGTCGTTTCGGTCGCAGAGCAAAAAGGCGGGCCATCTCCCAAAAGAGATGACCCGCCTCTCCAATCAGTCCCGTGGCAACCGTGGCCGCCGCGGGCCTCAAGCATGTCCCGGACTAGGAGAACATGCCGGTGAGGTAATCATTCAGCCGCTTATCCTTGGGCCGTTGGAAAATCTCGTCGGTCTCGTCGTACTCGACCATATCGCCCATGTAGAAGAACGCCGTGCGGTTGGACACACGCGACGCCTGCTCCATGTTGTGCGTCACGATGACGATGGCGCGGTCGGCAACGATCGATGACATCAGGTCCTCGATCGCCAGCGTCGAGATGGGGTCGAGCGCCGAGCAGGGCTCGTCGAACAAGATCACGTCGGGGTTGAGCGCCAGCGTGCGCGCGATGCACAGGCGCTGCTGCTGACCGCCCGAAAGCGCATAGGCGCTCTTGTCGAGCTTGTCCTTGACCTCGTCCCACAGTGCCGCGCCGCGCAGGCTCTCCTCGACCATGCGGTCGAGTTCGTCGCGGTCGGTGATGCCGTGGCGCCTAGGCGCAAACGTGATGTTGTCGCGAATGGACTTGCGAAACGGGTTGGGCTGCTGGAACACCATGCCAATGGAGCGACGCAACTCGTAGGTGTTCTCGGTCTTGGTGTTCACGTTGCGCCCGCGATAGTTGATCTCGCCCTCCACGCGGCAGCCGCGAATCTCGCGATTCATAAGGTTGAGGCTACGCAAGAAGGTCGACTTACCGCAGCCCGAAGGCCCGATGAGCGCCGTGATCTCGCCCTTGTGAAAGTCGAGCGACGTGTCGTGCAGGGCATGGTGGTCGCCATAGTACACGTTGACGTCCTTGGTGGAGAGCACGACCTCGTCGCTCACGGCCTTGCCGCTCACGCGCACGCGCTTCTCGCTCTCCCCCACACTCGATAGAAAGTCCTGGGTGTCGGACGCGGCCGCTTCGGTTGCGGGCGTTGCATTTATCTCGCTCATTCGGCCGTCATCTTCCTTGCCAGTTGCTTGCCCACAATGCGGGCGATTACGTTAAACAGCAGCACGCAAATCATCAGCAGCGCCGCGGTGCCCCAGACGATCTGCTGGGCCTCGGGGCTGCCTTCGCCATAGATCTTGTAGATGTGCACGGCGAGCGACTCGCCGGGGCGGAACACGTTCCAGGCGCAGGTGGGGCTCGACAGGTTAAAGCTCAAGAAGTTCAGGCGAACCGGCGAGCTCATACCCGAGGTAAAAAGCAGTGCTGCGGCCTCGCCAAACACGCGACCGGCCGAAAGCACGATGCCCGTCACGATGGCAGGCATGGCCTCGGGGATCAGGATGTGCAGCGTGGCCTCCCAGCGAGTGAGGCCCATGGCCAGGCACGCATCGCGCTGGGCCTGCGGCACGTCCTCGAGCGCCTGCTGGATCACGCGCACCAGAATGGGGATATTGAACATGGTGAGCGCGATGGCGCCGGAGATGATGGAGTACTTCCAGCCCAGCTGCACCGAGAACACCAGAAAACCGAACATGCCGACGACGATGGAAGGCAGCGAGGACAACGTCTCGATGGCGGTGGAGGCGATGTCGCGGATGGGTCCGTCCGGCGCATACTCAACCAAAAAGACCGCTCCGCCCAGGCTGATGGGCACCGAGATGATCAGAGTGATCAGCAGCAGGTAGAACGAGTCGAACAGCTGGTAGAGCACGCCGCCCTGCGTTCCGTTGGCGCGCGACGGCTCTGTGAGAAAGCCCGGCTGGAACAGCGTCGAGATGCCCTCGAACAAGATATAGGCCACCATGGAGATGACGATGAGCATGACGATGGCGACGATCGCCGTCAGCACGCCCGTGGCGATGCGATCCTGCTTTTGGACACGCCCGAGCCTCGCCTCGTCGATGTGGATGCGCGTGCTAGCCACGAGCCTTCGCCCCCTTGCGGCCAATGAGATGGATGATCAGGATGAAGATGAGGCTCATGCCCATCAGCAGCAGACCGAGTGCCCACAGGACGTCGTCCTGGGCCGAGCCCTCGGCGTAGACCGCCATGGACGTGGTGAGCGTGGTGGTGATGGTGGACGCCGGCGACAGCAGCGACGTCGGCATGGCCTCGATGCCGCCGATAACCATGCGCACGGCGAGCGTCTCGCCAAAGGCGCGGGTCATACCCAGGATGACCGCAGTCATGAGCGACGGCATGGCAGACTTGAGCACCACGTGCCAGATGGTCTGCCAGCGGGTGTAGCCCAGCGCGAGCGAGCCCTGACGGTAGCTGTCGGGCACGGCACGCAGGCCATCGACCGAAAGCGTGGTCATCGTCGGCAGGATCATGACGGCCAGCACGATGGCGCCGGGCAAGATGCCCAGACCCGTGCTCACATGGAAAACGCTCTTCATAAGGCCGACGACCACGTGAAAACCGATCAGGCCAAAGACGACCGAGGGGATGCCGGTCAAAAGCTCAATGAGCGGCTGAAAGATCTTAGAGCCAAACTTAGGGCTAATCTCGACCGCAAAGATGGCAGAGCCGATGGCGATGGGCAGCGCGATAAGCGTGGAGAGCACCATGACCGCAAACGAGGTGACGATCAGGGGCAGGGCGCCGGTATAGGGCAGGCCGTTTTCGGCTGTGTTGGCCAGGTCCCACTTGGTGCCGGTGAAAAACTCGACGACCGAGACGCCGTCCTTGACAAAAGCCGAGAGGCCCTTTTGGGCGACCATAAAGATGAGCGCGGCAACGACAAGCGTCACGAGCGCTACGCACGCGCCCGTGACGCCCAGGCCCACGTTCTCAAGGTCGCGCTTTGGCAGCTGTTTTGCCATTGCAAACCTTTCCGGGGCGATTACTTATTTAGCAGAGACCTTGCCGATGGCGTCCTTGACGACCTTCATGGCAGAGACGGGGATGAAGCCCTGCTCCTCGACGAGCTTGCCCTGGACGTCGTCGGAAAGCATGAACTCCAGGAAGGCCTTGGTGGCCTCGTCGGCGTCCTTGGAGCAGTACATGTGCTCGGTAGCCCAGATCTTGAAGGAGTCATCAGTGACATTCTTGCTCTTGGGCTCGACGCCCTCGACCTTGATGGCGTTGAACTTGGAGTCATCGAAGTGCGAGAAGTCGAGGTAGGAGATGGCGTTATCGGTGCTGCCCATCTGAGTCTGGACGTCGCCGGACTTGTCGAGCTCGGCGTCGCCCTTAAAGTCGACGGCCTCGTCGCCAAAGACGGCGGCCTCGAAGGTGGCGCGGGTGCCGGAGCCGGCCTTGCGGTTGAGGACGACGATGGTGGCGTCGTCGCCGCCGACCTCCTTCCAGTTGGTGATCTGGCCAGAGAAGATGCCCTTGAGCTGCTCGAGGGACAGGTCGTCGACCGTCACGTTCTTGGAGACGACGGGACCCATGCCCACGACGGCAACCTCGTGGTCGACGAGGTTCTTGACCTGGTCGGCCTCGAGCTTGGTCTCGGCGAAGACGTCGGAGTTGCCGATGGTGACGGTGCCGGCGGCAACAGCGGTCAGGCCCTTGCCCGAACCGTTACCCGAGCCGGAGACGGAGACGTCCGGGTTGGCATCCATGAACTTCTCGGCAGCGGCCTCGACGAGAGCCTGGAACGAGGAGGCGCCGTCGTAGGTCACCTCGCCGGAGACGGACTCGGCAGCAGCGGCGCTACCCTTGTCGGCGGCGTCGGATGCGCCGGAGCCGCCGCAACCAACGAGACCGAGACCGACGATGCTGGCAAGACCACCAGCGAGGCCGAGGAACTGACGACGAGAATAAGCCTGATCGAGCATGATCTTCCTTTCATACATGCGACTCGCGGGCACCCCGCCCGCTTTGCTGTTTGGAAAGATACGGCCCCGATCGGGCGACGACCGCCTTATCTGCGGTTTCTTACGGGCTATTCATAGACCCTTCCCGCAAGCCCTGCCCAGACTTCACAAAGGGAAAAAAATCCAGGGCCGCAGACGGGTGCC
>CANNPG010000059.1:0-6811 GCA_947507375.1 uncultured Collinsella sp.
GATTGGCGTTATTTGGTGTTAGAGTACTACTAGCAGAAGCGATAAATTCAGATTTCGGAAAAGTTTTTTCATTACTTTGTGAAGCGTGGTGCAAATACGCTCCGTTCCTGCGAAAATACGCCCGACTACGAATTGATGGTTATAACGTCTGAAACAATCTCGAAACGAAAGGCTCGCTTTTATGCAAACTTACGAATCGGACGCCAATATCGGAAACATTAAGATTCTCGCCGTCGACATGGACAAGACGCTGCTGACCGACGAGCGCGTGCTGCCCCAGGGTCTTGATGAGCGCCTGGACAAGCTCGCCGACGCCGGCATCGTATTCTGCCCCGCCAGCGGACGTCCCGCCCCCAAGCTCGAGGAGATGTTCGAGGGCATCAAAAACCGCCTCGCCTTTTGTCCCGACAACGGAGCGTGCGTGATCTATCGCGGCAGCTATATCTATAAGAGCAATATTGACGTGGAGCTGTATCAGCAGGTCTTGAGCCGTGCCTCGGAGGATCCTCGCGCTGTCCCCGTCCTGTGCTGCTTCGACGAGTTCTACGTGCTTGCCCGCGACCATCAATACCACGACGAGATCAGCGTCTACTACAACACGATCAACTACGTCGATAGCTTTGAGGGCATTGATATCGAGTCCAACAAGATTTCGGTCTTCTTCCCCGGCTACGACGCCGAGCCCGCTTTCCGCGAGACCTATAGCCCCGAGTTCTCGGACAAGCTCTACGTCACCAACGCCGGGCGCGAGTGGATCGACTTTATGAACCTGGGCGTTGACAAGGGCGCCGGCGTCGCGCACCTGTGCGAGCACCTGGGCATCGATATCGCCGATGCCGCTGCCGTGGGCGATACCTACAACGACATCCCCATGCTCGAACGCGTCGGGCATAGCTTTATCGTGGACAATGCCGAGGAGCACATGAACGCGCATGCCAAGTGGCGCATTCCGAGCAACAACGACGGGGGCGTACTGACGCTCATCGACGCCATCTTGGCGGCTCGGTAGCCGTCCCATCGGGCCTGGCCGGGCGGCACGGGATAACTTTTCGCTCGGTCAGGTCCTGCGCAAGACGAAAGCCACATTAAGTGGCTTTCTTTGCGTGCGGAATCTACGAAAAGTTAACCCGTGCCGCCCGGCCAGGCCCTAGGTTTACTTTCCTGCCGCCTAGATGGTGTCTTGAGTGTCTAGATACTTGGCTGTTTTTTGGAATGAAGGGGGCTCCTTGTTGGCAAGGAGCCCCCTTCTGCTTTTGGTTACTGTGGGGTTGTTGGTACGTCTCTATTTGGCATCGGCCCAGGTTATGCCGGTGCTGGCTTCGGCGATTAGGGGGACGCGGAGGTCTACTACGTGTTCCATGACGTCGCGGACCATGGTGGTTAGGCGCTCGACTTCGTCGACGGGGCACTCAAAGTCCAGTTCGTCGTGTACCTGCAAGATCATGTGGGCGGCAAAGCCTTCTTCTTCCAGGCGACGGCTTACGCGGGCCATGGCGATCTTGATGATGTCTGCTGCGGTGCCCTGCATGGGATGGTTCATGGCCGTGCGCTCGCCAAAGCCGCGGAGCTGTGGGTTTTTAGCCTTGAGCTCGGGAATATGGCGTCTGCGGCCATACATGGTCTCGGCGTAGCCCGTCTGCTTGGCGCGCGCCACCACGTTGTCGAGGAACGTGCGCACGCCCGGGTAGGCCTCGTAGTAGCGATCGATCATGTCGCGCGCCTCGGCCATCGAGATATGCAGCGACTGCGACAGGCCATAGGCCTGCTGGCCATACACGATGCCAAAGTTCACGGCCTTGGCGCGACTGCGCAGGTCGGGCGTTACCTCGGACACCGGCACACCAAACACGCGCGCCGCCGTCTCGGCATGGAAGTCCTCGCCCTCGTTAAAGGCGCGCACCAAGTGCTCGTCACCCGAGAGATGCGCCAACAGACGCAGCTCGATCTGCGAGTAGTCCACCGCCAAAAAGACGCTTCCCTCGCCTGCCGAAAACGCCGTCTTGACGGTACGACCCAGCTCCGAGCGCGTCGGGATGTTCTGCAGGTTCGGGTCGCTCGAGGACAGACGCCCCGTTGCCGTGATGGTCTGGTTGTACGTAGTGTGTACGCGACCGTCACCACGGCGCAGCGGGCCCAGCGTGTCCAGATAGGTAGACTTGATCTTGGACTTCTCACGCCAGTCCAAGATCAGACGCACGATTTCGTGGTCACGGGCAAGGTCGCTCAGTACCTTGGCGTTGGTCGAATAGTAGCCGCGCTTAGTCTTCTTGAGGCCCTTGGTCGGAAGCCCCATCACATCAAAGAGCACATGCGACAGCTGCATGGGACTGCCAATATTAAAGGTCTCGTCACCCGCCAGGTCGCGAATGCTGCGCTCGACCTCGGTGATCTGGGTCGCCAGGCCCTCGGACAGACTGTGCAGACGGTCGGGATCCACGAGCATGCCCGCGCGCTCCATCTTGGCAAGCACCGGCACGAGCGGCATCTCGATGCCATCGAACACGTTGGCGGCGTTCTCGCGGGCCATGCGGTCGCGCAGCGGTGCGACCAGCGCCAGCGTCAAGGCCGCCGTGCGAGCGGCGGGCGCCGGAGCGTCCTCACCGGCACCCTCTGCACCGCGCGCCGCAGGCAGCGCCATCTGAAGATACGTATCGGCAAGATATGCCTCATCGAACTCGGAGCGATCGGAATCCAGCAGATAGGCAGCGACCACGGTATCGAAGATACGCGTGGAATCGGCAGCGAGCGGATCCATGAGCTCGGGCTCAGAAGAATCGATGGGCGAAAGCTCGTGCAACAGCGCCTTCATATCCGGGCTCGCCACGCGACCCTCCATAAACAGACGCGCGAGCACGCCGGCAATCACGCCGTGGGCGAAGTTGAAGCCCTCAACCTCAGCCACCGCACAGCCGTCGCCCTCCTCGAGCGCGAACAGGCCCTTGGACGTCGCCAACCACAGCGTTCGCGTCAGGCCAAAAAGTGCGCCCTCCTCCTTGTCATCGTCCACCACGGCGGCGACCCACTCGCCCGCCTCGATCGCACGCGAAACCTCGGACGCCACGGCAGCAAGCGCCTCGGCATCGCCGGCAGCGGTGCGCTCAATCGTGGGCATCTCAAACGTTCTAGCAGCGGCAGCAGCCCCGCCCTCGCCGCCGATCAGCGCCAAGAAACGGTTCTGCATGGCGGTGATACCAAGCGTACCCAGCGCCGCGGAAACCTCATCGGCAGAAAACGCCGGGAAGGACGTCGCCTCAAAGTCGAGCTCGACGGGCGCATCGGTGCGAATTGTCGCCACCTTACGGCTCAGCAGTGCGTCGTCGATGTGTGCGCGCAGGTTCTCGCCCATCTTGCCCTTGACCTCGTCGGCATGCGCGATGACCTCGTCCAGGCTACCGTACTGCGCAATGAGCGCGCTCGCCTTTTTGGGGCCGATGCCCGGCACGCCGGGGATGTTATCGGACGTATCGCCCTTCAGACCGTAAAAATCGGGCACGAGCGCCGGCGTAATGCCGTGATACAGGTCATCCACGCTCTCGGGCGTCATGATCGCCACGTCGGACAGGCCCTTGCGGGTCGAGACCACGTTGACGTGCTCGGTCACGAGCTGATACATATCGCGATCACCGGTCACCAGCAGCATGTCACAGCCGGCCTGCTCGCCCAGGCGCGCCATAGTGCCCAGAATGTCATCGCCTTCCCAGCCCTCGGACTGCAGAATCGGCACGTTGAGCGCGGCGAGCAGCTCCTTAATCATGGGAAACTGCGCATGCAGATCGGGGTCCATGGGCGGGCGCTGAGCCTTGTACTGCGGCAGCATCTCCATGCGCACGCGCGGCTTGCCCTTGTCAAACGCCACAACAACGCCGTCGGGATTAAAGGCGTCAATCATCTTGAGGAACATATTCAAAAAGCCAAAAATCGCGTTGGTGGGACGACCGTCCGGCGCGTTCATGGTCGGCGGCACGGCGTGGAAGGCGCGATGCATGAGCGAGTTGCCGTCGATAACGGCAAAGGTGCGGCGCTTGTCAGACATATTGAATACCTCGCTTTAGGCTGGGCACGGTTTGCTCACTCCAGTTTACACGCTCCCCGCCCCGCGGCCACCTCACATCAAGCTCCCCCGCCACCGTGAGCCCGCGCGTGATACGATGGCTCACGGTACATCAACCAGCACGATCGATCCGAAAGGAGCCTGCGTCATGGAGCGTCCCTGCGCATGGGAAAAGTACACGCCACAGCAAATCGAGGAGCTCGAGGAGCTTTGCCGCGGCTATAAGCAGTTTTTGAGTGAGAACAAGACCGAGCGCCTGTGCGTCAAGGCCGGCATCAAGATGGCCGAGGAGGCGGGATACGTCGACCTGGAGACCGTAATCGCCGAAGGCCGCGAGCTCAAGGCAGGCGACAAGGTGTATGCCGCTAACCACGGCAAGGACCTTATGCTCGTCAACCTGGGCACCGCCCCGCTCGAGCAGGGCTTTAACATCCTGGGCGCGCACGTGGACTCGCCGCGCCTGGACCTTAAGCAGAACCCCGCCTTCGAGGCCGGCGACATGGCTTATCTCGACACGCACTACTACGGCGGCGTCAAGAGCTACCACTGGGTGGCCTCCCCTCTCGCACTCGTGGGCGTCATCTGCAAAAAGGACGGCACCACCGTCGACATCAATATCGGCGACAAGGCCGACGACCCGGTCTTTACCATCTCCGACCTGCTGATCCATCTTTCGAGCGAGCAGATGGCCAAGCCCGCCAAGGACGCCGTCGACGCCGAGATCCTCGACGTGATCGTGGGCGGCCGTCCCGTCAAGTTCGATGAGGACGACAAGGACGCCCCCAAGGAGCCCGTCAAGCAGATGTTCCTGGACATCCTCAAGGAGCAGTACGGCGTCGAGGAGGAGGACTTCCTCTCCGCCGAGATCGAGGTCGTGCCCGCCGGCCCCGCCCGCGACATGGGCCTCGACCGTTCCATGATTCTGGGCTATGGTCACGACGACCGCGTCTGCGCTTACCCCTCCATGCTCGCCCAGATCAATGTGGCCAATGTCGAGCGCACGAGCATCACGCTCATCGTCGACAAAGAGGAGATCGGCTCCGTGGGTGCCACCGGCATGACGAGCCGCTTCTTCGAGAACACCGTCGCCGAGATCATGACACTCGCCGGCGAGGACAGCCCGCTGGCTTTGCGCCGCGCGCTCGCCCGCAGCCGTATGCTCTCCTCCGACGTGTCCGCCGGCTTCGACCCGGGCTACGCCGGCAAGTTCGAGACCAAGAACGCAGCCTTCATGGGTCGTGGCCTGTGCTTCAACAAGTACACGGGCAGCCGCGGCAAGGGCGGCTCCAACGACGCCGACGCCGAGTACGTGGCCCTCGTCCGCGACATCATGGACGAGGCCGGCGTGGACTTCCAGACCTGTGAGCTCGGCCGCGTCAACGCTGGTGGCGGCGGCACCATCGCCTACATCATGGCCAAGTACGGCATGAACGTCATCGACTCCGGCGTTGCCGTCCTGTCCATGCACGCCCTGTGGGAGGTCGCCAACAAGGCCGATATCTACGAGGCCTATCGCGGCTACAAGGCCTTCATCGAGCGAGCCTAACCAACCCTTCATCAGTTGCGGTGAAATACGGACTAAACTGGCCCATAAACGGCCAAAACAGACCGTATTCCACCGCAATTTCTTTTTTGGCAGAGGAGAGTTCATGCTGCAGGTCATCATTTCGCCCGCCAAGCAGATGCGCGCGGCCCAAGATGCTTTTGAAGTCCTGGGCATCCCACCCTTTGTGCGCGAGACGGCTCGCCTCCACCGCGCACTGCTAGATATCGAGCGGAATGAAGGCAGCGGCGGCCTGCAGGCGCTGTGGAACGTGAGTGACAAACTGCTGGGGCCTTGCCTCAACACCCTGCATGAGTTCGGGCCCATCCTGAAAAGCGGCGATCTCGACAATCCCGCACTCGCTCGCCACCTCTCCCCTGCCGTCATGTCCTATCACGGCATTCAATACCAGAGCATGGCACCCGAGGTGATGGATTCCGCGCAGCTCGCATGGCTGCAAGACCATCTGTGGATCCTCTCCGGCCTCTACGGGTGCGTTCGTCCCTTTCATGCCGTCGAACCGTATCGGCTGGAGATGGGCGCGAAGCTCGCCGTTGACGATGCCCGAGACCTCTACGCGTTTTGGAGCGACAAGCTCGCGCGGGCTATCGCCCCGGCAGGCTCAAACACCACGATCGTCAACCTCGCCAGCGTAGAGTATGCCAAAGCCGTTCTGCCCCACCTCGCGGGCGACGCCACGGCCGTCACATGCCTCTTTGGCGAGGGTATCCGCAACGGGAAGCCCATCCAACGGTCGACCGCCAGCAAAAAGGCGCGCGGCTCCATGGTGCGGTGGATGGCAGAAAACAAGCTCGAGGATGCAAGCGAACTCACCGCATTCAATATCGGCTATCGGCACATCCCCGAGCTTTCAGACAAAAACACCCTGGTTTTCATGAACGCGCAGGCACAATAGGCCCGCCGTTTCCAAACACCCCATTACTCCGCCAAGCCATCGGCCTTTGCAATCTCGCTCGTCGAGCCATCTTGGTAGGTAATCTTAACGTGCTCTACGTCGGATACCGTAACGCCCGACGGAGGTTCCAGACGCCACTCCGTCAGAGCGATATCCATGGTCGTGGGCACGCCCCCTTGATCTTTGAGCTTCACCGTGAGTGTTTTGATTGCCGCATCAAACGTCACGCGTTCGATTTCTTCGCCCGGAATAGAACAGCAGCTCAACTGCAGCTGCACAAACTAGTCGCACGGATACCAAT
>CANNPG010000060.1:0-6803 GCA_947507375.1 uncultured Collinsella sp.
GCATACGAAGTCGAACAACGTGACTGGAGTTCAGACGTGTGCTCTTCCGATCTACCCGCTCACAAACATTAAGTATTTCGACATTGCTGATGGGGAAGGCGTTCGTACTTCTCTGTTTGTGAGCGGGTGCCGTCGCGGGTGCAAGAATTGCTTTAACTCCGTCGCGTGGGACTTTGCTGCGGGCGAGCCGTTCGATCGCGCCGTCGAGGACAAAATTATCGAGAGTCTCGATCATCCCTTTATCGATGGCCTGACGATTCTGGGTGGCGAGCCCATGGAGTCCGAGAATCAGGCGGGGCTTGTTGACTTTATCGAACGCGTGCGTGCGGCCTATCCCGCGGGGTCGGGCAAGACCATTTGGTGCTTTACCGGCGACGTGCTCGAGGAGCTTATGCCGGGTGGTCGTCACCATACCGAGGCGACGGACCGTATCCTTGCCTGCCTCGATATGTTGGTGGATGGCCCGTTTGTTCAGGATCTGTACGATATCTCATTGCGTTTTAGGGGCTCGAGCAATCAGCGCGTGATTGATATGAACGCCACGCGCGCCCGTGCTGTGCGCGAGGGCGTTGCGCTTTGCGACGCTGTGGAGCTTTGGCGGGACGATCCGGTCTATTCGACCCATACTATGTAGCTTGTGGCCGATGCCAAAGGGCGTGGTACCATAGCGCGAACGCAAAATCGGAAAAGTGAGGCCCAGATGGTCGATCAGGAAAAAGTCGAGGCCGCCATTAAGCTGTTGCTTGAGGGCATAGGCGAGGACCCAACTCGTGAGGGCCTGCTGGAGACCCCGGCGCGCGTTGCCCGTATGTATGGTGAGATCGCCGGTGGTATGGACCAGAGTGCCGAGGAGCACCTGTCCAAAACCTTTGCCGTCGCTTCGAACGATTTGGTTATCGAGCGCGACATCACGTTTTACTCGCTGTGCGAGCATCATCTGCTGCCGTTTTACGGCAAGGCTGCCATTGGCTATATCCCCAACGGCCGTGTCGCAGGGCTTTCCAAGCTCGCCCGCACGGTTGAGGTTTATGCCCGCCGTCTACAGCTGCAGGAGCAGCTGTGTGCGCAGGTTGCCGACGCTCTCATGGATTATCTCGCTCCCCGGGGAGCGATTGTGCTCATGGAAGCCGAGCATATGTGTATGACCATGCGCGGCGTGCAAAAGCCTGGCACCAAGACCGTGACGCTCGCTCGCCGCGGCGTCTTTGAGACCGATCCCGCGCTCGAGGAGCGTTTCTTTAGGATGCTGGGACGCTAACTATGAGAGTCGTCAACGACTTTGCATCGAAGACCGATGAGGGGACGTCACGTCGCGGCTTTATGGCTTCGGGCTTGGCCCCCTTTGGTGCCATGCCTCGCATTGATTACATTTGTGCCAACGGGCTGTTCCGGCGGCATCTGGGCAACATTGCGCAGTTGGAATCGGGGCGCATCTTCTGCCGCCACGGTATTGACCATCTGCTCGATGTCTCTCGCATTATGTGGATCAAGAATCTCGAGGAGCAGCTCGAATTTGACCGCGAGGTCATCTACGCCACGGCACTTCTTCACGATATCGGCAAAGATGAACAGTATGAATCGGGTATATCCCATGATGTTGCAAGCGAACGCGTCGCTGATGCGATTCTCGGCGGCATGCCCGATGACGTGGCGTTTGAGCCGGCCGATGCCGCAGCCATTAAGACGGCCATTCTGGGCCATCGAAAGCTGCGCGTGAACAGCCAACCGCTTGAGCGTCTGCTCTATGCAGCCGACAAAGCGTCGCGCGCCTGCTTTGCATGCCCCGCGCGCAATGCTTGCAACTGGAGCGATGATAAAAAGAACCTGTCGATTCGCGTGTAGTTAGTTTGCGCGGTCGGGGTTCTAAACGAAGGAGACGATCGCGATGAGCAACAAGAAACTGCCCGAGAATGCAACCAAGACTGAAGGCGCCGAGCTCGCCCGCCGTGGAAGGGGCGAAATATCCACCGCAACGGCGGTGCCCCACGTGAGCTATGACGACCTTCGCCATGCCGACCGCATCACCGTTGAAGGTCTTGAGGTTTTTGCTAACCATGGCGTGTATCCCGAAGAGAACGCGCTGGGCCAGAAGTTCATCGTGTCCTTGGTACTCTATGCCGACCTGCGTGCAGCGGGGGAGCACGATAACCTGGACGCCTCGATTGACTATGGCTCGGTGTGCCACGATGTCGATGGCTATCTGCGCGAGCATACGTTTAAGCTCATCGAGGCTGCAGCTGAGGGTGTGGCCTCGATGCTGCTGCGTCGTTACCCCTTGCTGCTTGGCGTGCGCGTTAAGCTCGATAAGCCTTGGGCGCCCGTCGGTCTTCCCCTGGCAAGCTGCGGTGTCGAGATCGAGCGCGTGCGCTAACCGGTTCTAATATGTCTCTATGGGTGGCTGCTTGAGCCGCTGGGACAGTGCTCTATTGTTGGGGCAGTACGTGTCGAGCAGGGCGTGAAACCGCTGATTGTGGCTTGGCTCGAGCAAGTGGACGAGCTCGTGGGCGACAACCATGTCAAGGCACTCGACGGGGTAGGCGGCAAGTTCTCGTGCGATGCGAATGGCGCCGGTTTTGGGCGTGCATGATCCCCAGCGCGTTTTCATGCTGCGCACGGAAACGCGGGAAACGGCGACACCCATTGCGATTTCGTATGCGTGCACCATATCCCGCAGCGCCGATGTGACTTCGGACGTATAGAGCTGGTCAATATGGGCTTGGATCTCACTGGGCGTTAAGCCGTCGAGGGGCGCGTTCCACTTGGCCTGCGGACGTTCGTCTGGCTCGTCGGTACCCATAAAGCTTGCGAACGTGGCTTGTTTGGGCCGCGGTGCGGGTGACTTAAAGTTGTGATCGAGCGCATCTTGTACCGTGATGGGCTTGCCCCAAAGTGCAATGATGGACGAGGGGCTGAGCGGCTCTCGCGCCGTCGCCTGACGTTGCTCGCGCTGGGCAAGCCGGCTGATAATCCAGGCGCTGTTGCGCTTCACAAACGCTTCGATACGCTCGCGGCTGGCGCCGAGCGGTGCGCTGGCGTGGACCTCACCGCTCGATGTGACGCGCAGGTTGAAGTTTTTGACGCGCTTTTTGGTAACGACGACGGGGATGGGAGTCCCATCCGGTTGGGGTAGGAAAAGCGTAAATTGCTGCGTCAAAAGTGGTCCTTCAGATTGGGGACGGGCCGGCATGTCGACCGTTCGGCATGCCGGCCCGCTCAGGGGATGTGAAATTAATAACGCTCAAAGAAGGCAAGGGCATTATCGCTGCAGAGCTTCTGCATCACGGTCTTGCCAAAGTGCTTGGAGAGCATGTTCTGGAACTCGGGCATCTTGCTGGCATCGGAGAGGAAGGCGGGCACCGTGGCACCGTCCCAGTCGCCGCCGAGCGCGATGACGTCCTCGCCGCCCAGGTCGAGCCAGTGCTCGATATGTGCCGCCAGCTGGTCGAAGGTGACGTCTGCGGCTGTCTTGTCGGTTGCGTCGTTGGAAAGGAACTCGCTGCAGTAGTTGAGGCCGACGATGCCACCCATGTCGCGAATGGTGCGGAACTGGTCGTCGGTGAGGTTGCGCTTAACGCCGCAAACTGCACGAGAGTTGGAGTGGCTGGCGACGAAGGGACGTGTGGCGTGGGCGACAACCTCGTCAAAGCACTCATCGTTGAGGTGGGAGACGTCAAGCACCATGCCGGCGTGCTCCATCTGCGTAAGTGCCTCGATGCCGGCGGCGGTGAGGCCGGCGTGGGTATCGTGTCCGCTCGCGAGCGGTCCCTGCGCATTCCAGCTGAGCGATGACATGAGTACGCCCAAGCTCTTGAGCACCTCGATCAGCGCGGGGTCCTCGGCAAAGAACGTGGCGTTTTCGATGGTGTGGATGCAGGCGACCTTGCCGTCTTTGAGCGCGGGGCGAATGTCTGCCGCGCTGCGTACGTTGACCATGCGGTCGTGGTTGAGCATTGCCTGGCCGCTCATATGCGCCATGATCTGCGCCTGGAAGCGCGCGGCGTGGGCGGTGGGAATCTCATCGGGGACAAACGTGGCGAAGCACTGTGCCCATGGCGTGTTGCCGATCTTTGCGAGCGAGATGGCGCAGGCGTTGCCCTCGATGAGGTCGAAATCTTGCGGATGCGTTTCGTCGCCGGGGAAATAACCGTCGGTGCCGGCGGTAAAGCGCAGGTCGAGATCGAGCGTGGCCCAGCCGATGCGGTCGGCGGTGTCGCAGTGTAGGTCAAATACGGGATATGCCATGGTTCCTCCGGTTGCAGCGTTTCTTTGCAAACTGTCATTGAATTGTATGACTAGGGTATAGTTAGCGCCATATGTTCACGGCGGCCCGCGTTGTGCGCCGCCCTTATCACGGAGGTTACCATGTCCAACCAGGGCAAGAAGGTCAAGACTCATTATCGCGGCACGCTCGACGACGGCACGCAGTTCGATAGCTCCTACGATCGCGGCGAGCCGCTGGAGTTCACCTGCGGCGCCGGTCAGATGATCAAGGGCTTCGACGCCGCTGTTGTCGACATGCAGGTGGGCGAGAAGAAGACCGTGCACATTCCTGCTGCCGATGCCTACGGCGAGCACAATCCCGAGATGGTTATTACCTTCCCGGCCGAGCAGGTTCCCAACATCGAGCAGATCGAGAAGGGCATGAAGCTCTTCCTGTCCACGCCGAGCGGCATGCCTGTCCCCGCCGTCGTCATCGACGTAACGCCCGAGGCTGTGACGCTCGATGCCAACCACGAGCTTGCCGGCAAGGACCTCAACTTTGATATCGAGCTCGTCGAGGTCGAGGGTTAGAGCATGCCTGAGCGCTTGGTTTCGACGACATGCTTGGGAAATCTCAACGATCCGTCCTATGAACTTCTGCTTCGCCGGAAGCTGGGCGGCGTCTTTGAAGTTGACGAGCTACTGCTCGATTGGGACCAGGCTGATGTATGCGCGTTTGTGGGCGTGACGGAGCTGGGGCGCACGGTCGATGTTCGGCTGGATACTGCCGACGGCGGTCGTTTTGTCGACGGCGACGTGCTCGCCGTCGACCGTTCGGGCGTGGTGCCCGTGGCGGTTGTCGTGCGCCTGCGCAGCGCCGAGGTTTATTTGGTCGAAGTTGACCGCATGGACCCGATTGCGCTCGCGCATGCGTGCTGGGAGATCGGCAATATGCATGCGCCGCTTTTTCGAGGCGATTCGGACGAGTATACCGTGCGCATGTATACGCCGGTGCAGCCTGTTTTGGGCCGCATGCTCCGGGGCGTCGAGGGCGTTCGGCTCTCGACGGTTACCCGTGAACTCGATTCGGACCGGCGCTTTGCGTCGAGTGCGGCGGATGCCGTTGTGAGTATGGCACCAGACTTTACGATCGTAAAGAAGGCGCGCGGTTAACGTGCGTATAAGTAAGGCGGACTTTGAGAGACAACTATTCAAAGTCCGCCTTTCTGTTGATGAGATGCTGTGGGGGAGCATATGGGTCTTGAAGGAATCAAGCTGATTGCATGCGATTTGGACGGCACGTTGCTGCATCCGGGGGAGCGCGAGCCGCGTTCCGAGGCCTTTGAGCTCATCGATGAGCTGCATCGTCGCGGTATCGTGTTTATGCCGGCGAGCGGCCGTCAATATGCGAGCTTGCGCTATCTGTTTGCCCCGGTGGCCGATGAGCTCGCCTATGTATGTGAAAACGGAGCCCTGGTGATGAGCGAGGGACGTGCCGTTGTCAAGCGTTCCATGGAGCGTAGCCTTGCTATGGATATCGCGAATGCCGTGGTTGCGTATCCCCATGCCGACGTGACCCTTTCGTGTGAGGGACACCTCTACACCATGAGCGGCAACGATGCGTTCGTCGATCATTTGCGCTATGAGGTCCACTGCGATGTGGCGGTGGTCGCCCGCCCCGAGGACATCGACGAGGACGTCATTAAGATTGCCTTCCAGACGCCCGAGGTGGATCAGCCGGCGGCCCTGGAGTATTTTGAGCGCCTCTTTAGCGACCGTGTTGACGTGATGACGTCGGGAACCGAATGGACGGACTTTATCGGTTTCGGTTCGGGCAAGGGCTCCGCGCTTGCCGATTACGGTCGTGCCCTGGGTATTTCGCCCGATGAGATGATGGCGTTTGGCGACAATGAGAACGATCGCGACATGCTCAACGTCGTGGGCCATCCCTATCTGATGGAGAGCTGCAACCCCTCTATGCGTGGCATTAACGACCGCGTCCGCTACGTGCGCACGGTCGAAGAAGAGCTGCGTCGTCTACTTGCTGAGTAGACATTTGGGACATGTCTAGGAATCTACTTTTTGCTGCAAAGTGCGGAAAGGTGGATTTTAAGGCATGTTCCAAACATCTACCGGCAGTCGGGGCAGAGACCCTCGAAGATGGTGTAGTGCGACGTGACGTGCCAGCCGATTTGCTCGGACGCTTTGGCGTCGAGCTGGGCATCGAAGGGGAGCGGTACGTCGATGACGCGGCTGCATGAGGTGCAGATGATATGTGCGTGCGGCTCGATCGTGCGATCGAAGCGGCTGCCGCCCGGCGTCTTGATGGAGAGGATCTCGCCGGCGTCGGCCAAGAGATTGAGGTTGCGGTAGACCGTACCGCGGCTGATTTTGTCATCCTGCGCGCGCACGACGTTGTAGATTTCGTCGGCGGTGGGATGGTTGTAGCTTTGGCGCACGGCGTCAAGAACCAGCTTTCGCTGCTTGGTATTCCTTCTTTGCACCGCCATGCGCCTCGCCTCTTTTCTATCAACGGTCGTAGGTAAATGATACCGTATTTAGCACACAATACTAATAATGAGGACTGAAACCGTCTTCATTGG
>CANNPG010000061.1:0-6646 GCA_947507375.1 uncultured Collinsella sp.
TTGAGCATTGGGCTCCGTTTACGGATTGCTCTGTATTTATGCTCGCAATTAAGTTCGAGGTTGGCTACACTATCCCTTGACCATTAAAGGGGTACGAGATACCCACATGGAATTACATAGCTGCCAATGAGCAGCCCTTCCTGTGGGTGTCTGGTCCGCTTTGAGCGGTCGGGCATCTATTTTTTTGACTGTGTCAGCAGTCAAGACATGTGAGGAAGGAGATCGATGGGCACGACTTCCCCCAAGGCGGTCATCATGGACGAGACCGCCGTCAATCGAGCGATGACCCGCATCGCGCACGAGATTCTCGAGCGCAACGAGGGCTGTGAAGACCTCGCTCTGGTCGGCATCGTCACGCGCGGCGACCTTCTGGCAAAGAAGCTCGCTGAGGAGATCAAGGAGATTGAGGGCGTCGAAGTTCCGCTCGGCAGCCTCGACATCAGCTTCTACCGCGATGACTATGCGACCAATTTCGCTCCCGCGATCCACGCCACCAACATTCCCTTTAGCGTCGACGGCAAGCGCGTCGTGCTGGTGGACGACATCCTGTATACGGGCCGTACCATCCGCGCCGCTCTCGACGCCGTCATGGACCTGGGCCGTCCGAGCCGCATTGAGTTGGCAGTCCTCGTTGACCGCGGCCACCGCGAGCTCCCCATCTCGCCGGACTTTGTCGGCAAGAACGTTCCCTCGTCGCATGAGGAGAACGTGCATCTATATATGAAGGAAGTCGACGGCCACACCGCCGTCGAGATCAACGACGTCGCGCCGGGCTCCCACGTGGGTTCTGCGCCGCTGGGAGGTGAGTAGTACCGTGGCGTTCAACCATAAGCACCTGATCGACATTACCGAGTACTCCGAAGAGGACATCAAGCTCATCCTCGAGACCGCCAAGGCGTTCTCCGAGGTCAACGAGCGTGCGATCAAGAAGGTCCCCACGCTCAAGGGCAAGACCATCGTCAACATGTTCAACGAGCCCTCGACGCGCACCCGCAGCTCCTTCGAGCTCGCCGAGAAACGTCTTTCGGCCGACAGCCTTAACTTTGGCGGCTCCTCGACCTCTACGGTCAAGGGCGAGAGCCTCGTCGACACCGTCGAGACCCTCAACGCCTATAAGATCGACTGCATCGTCGTGCGCGATAAGCACGCCGGTGCTCCCTACATCGTCACGCAGAACTCGCCCGCGAGCGTCATCTGCGCCGGTGACGGCAAGCACAACCACCCCACGCAGGCCCTTCTCGACCTGTACACCATCTGGGAGCATAAGGGTGACTTCCACGGTCTGAAGGTCGCCGTCGTCGGCGATATCTCACACTCCCGTGTCTGCGGCTCGCTGATTCCCGCCCTTAAGATCATGGGCTGCGAGACCTACGCCGTCGCCCCCGGCACGCTGCTGCCGCCGGCGCCCGAGGTTCTGGGCTGCGACCACGTGACGAGCGATCTCGATTCTGTCCTGCCCGAGCTGGACGTCGTCTACATGCTGCGCGTGCAGCAGGAGCGCCTCGAGGGTGCCCCGTTCCCGACCATTCGCGAGTACCACAAGCTCTTCGGCCTGACCAAGGACCGCGAGAAGCTCATGAAGCCCGATGCGATCATCTGCCACCCGGGCCCCATCAACCGCGGCGTCGAGTTCGACTCCTATATGGCCGACCACCCGCAACGCTCCGTCATCCTGGAGCAGGTCTACGCCGGTATCTGCGTGCGTATGGCTATCCTGTATCTGCTGCTTGGAGGTGCCGATAATGGCCTTGCTTCTTAAGAATGCCCACGTCGTCGACCCGTCCGTCGAGCTTGACGGTGTCGTTGACGTCCTGATTGACGGCGACAAGATCGCCGAGGTCGGCGAGAAACTCGCCGTCGAGGGAGCCGAGGTCCGCGACCTTTCCGGCAAGTACCTCGTCCCCGGCCTGGTGGATATGCACGTTCACCTTCGCGAGCCCGGCTACGAGGTCAAAGAGGACATCGAGAGCGGCACCCGCGCGGCTGCCAAGGGCGGCTTTACCGGCGTGTGCTCCATGCCCAACACCGATCCCGTCACCGATAACGGCACCGTCGTGGAGTTCGTCAAGTCCCGTGCTGCCGAGGTCGGTCACTGCCGCGTCTATCCGTCGGGCGCCATGACCCGCGGTCTTAAGGGCGAGGCCATGTCCGAGATGGGCGATATGGTTGCCCACGGCGCCGTCGCCTTCACCGACGACGGTCGCGGCGTGCAGGGCGCGGGCATGCTCCGTCGCTGCATGGACTACGGCAAGATGTTCGGCAAGGTTTTTATGAGCCACTGCCAGGACGAGGACCTGGTCGGCCACGGCCAGATCAACGAGGGCAAGGTTTCGACCCGTCTGGCTCTCGAGGGTTGGCCGGCTGCCGGCGAGGAGCTCCAGATCGCCCGCGACATCGAGATCGCCAAGCTGACTGGTGCCAAGCTGCACATCCAGCACATCTCCACCGCCCATGGCCTGGAGATCGTGCGTGCCGGTAAGGCCGCTGGCGTTCAGGTTACCTGCGAGGCCACCCCGCACCACATGTTCCTGACCGAGAACGACCTGGACGAGACCTACAACACCTCGCTCAAGGTCAACCCGCCGCTGCGTACCGAGGAGGATGCCGAGGCCATCCGTCAGGGCGTCATCGACGGCACCGTCGACGTTATCGTCACCGATCACGCTCCTCACACCCCGTGGGAGAAGGCCCGTGAGTTCGAGCTTGCGCCCTTTGGTATGATCGGCCTCGAGACCTCGCTGTCGCTCGTACTCACCGAGCTGGTCAACACGGGCAAGATGAGCATGGGCCGCATGGTCGAGCTCATGGCCATCAAACCGCGTGAGATCCTGGGCCTCGACCAGGTTCAGGTCAAGGCGGGCTCCGTTGCCGACCTGACCGTGTTCGATCCCGCTGCCACCTGGACGGTCGGCGAGGACGGTTACGAGTCGCGCGCCGAGAACTCCGGTTTTGCCGGCCGTACGCTCACCGGTCGAGCCACCGATGTGTTTGTCGGCGGTAAACAGACGCTTGCCGACGGCTGCATCTGCTAGCATAGCCTTGTCGCTTTTGTGCGCGGCGCCCTTGCGGTGCCGCGCTTTCTGTTCGTTTGGACCATGCAACCGCATGGGGGATTGGAGCGTCTATGCCCACACCTTCCACTGCACGCATGCACGACTTCGAGGTCGTCTCGAACCAGGAGATCGCCGATGGCATCTTCTCGCTCGTCATCTCGGCCCCCAAGCTTGCAAGTGCGCTCAAGCCCGGTCAGTTTGTGAACATCGCCGTACCCGGCGATGCGTCCTCGCTGCTTCGCGTGCCCCTGAGCTACTACCGCGCCGGCGCCGAGGCCGGCACCGTCGAGCTGTGGTACGCCGTCGTGGGCGACGATACCCGTCGTTTGTCCCAGATGGGCCCTGGCTCCACCTCTAACCTGCTGGGCCCCGGTGGCCGTGGCTGGATGGTACCCGAGGGCACCAGGAAGGCCCTGCTCGTCGCCGGTGGCATCGGTGTTCCGCCCGTGCTGTGCCTTGCCGACAAGCTTGCCGAGCAGGGTGTGGCCGTCGACGTGTGCCTGGGCTTTGGCACCGCGTCCAAGGCCGTGGGTGTCGATGAGTTCCGCGCGCTGGGCGCCACGGTCAACGTTTGCACCGACGACGGCTCGCTCGGCACGCACGGTTTTTGCACCGACCCGGCAGCCGAGCTGCTCGGCGAGGGCGGCTACGACTACGTAGCCAGCTGCGGTCCCGCCGTCATGATGAAGAAAGTCGCCGCCGCTGCCGCTGAGGCCAGTGTGTACTGTGAGGTGTCGCTCGAGCGCATGATGAGCTGTGGCTTTGGCGCCTGCAACACCTGCAATGTCGAGACGGTTGACGGTATGAAGGGCGCCTGCATGTGCGGCCCCGTGTTCGATGCTTCCAAGGTGGTGGTCTTCTAGTGGGTACCGTGAACATGGCCGTCGATTTCGGCGGCGTCAAGATGCAGAACCCCATCAACACCGCAGCCGGTACCTTTGGCTACGGTTGGCAGTTCCAGAACTTCTTTGATGTTTCCCAGCTGGGCGCCATCACCACCAAGGGTTGCGCAGCCGAGCCCTGGCCCGGCAATCCCGCGCCCCGCATGGCCGAGATCCCCGGCGGTATGATCAACTCCGTGGGCCTTCAGAACCCCGGCGTGGCCGCCTTTGCCCGCGAGTCCGGCCCGTGGCTCGAGCAACTGTCCAAGGACGGTTGCCAGGTCATCTGTCAGGTTGCCGGCCACTCCGTTGACGAGTTTGTGCGCGCGCTCGAGATGTATGTCGAGCTATGCCCCTGGGCTGCCGGCTACGAGATCAACGTGAGCTGCCCCAACATCGCCGCCGGCGGTGCCGCCATGGGCTCTACGCCCGAGGGCGCCTCTTCCGTTATGGCTGCCTGCCGCAAGGTGACCGATAAGCCGCTGTTCGTGAAGATGGCGCCGGTCAACGTCGCCGAGATCGCCAAGGCCCTCGAAGCCGCCGGCGCCGACGGCCTTTCGGTCATTAACTCCATCCAGGGCATGGCCATCGACGTCCATACCCGCAAGTCCCGCGTGGCAAAGCCCAAGGGCGGCCTTTCGGGCCCGCTGTGCCACCACATCGCCGTGCGCATGGTCTGGGAGGTCGCCCAGGCCGTCGATATCCCCATCAACGGTGTCGGCGGTGTCATGACCGGCGAGGATGCGGCTGAGTTTATCCTGGCCGGTGCCACCTGCGTGTCGGTTGGCATGGCCAACTTCGTCGATCCGTGCGCTTCGCTCAAGATCGCGCATGAGCTCGAGGCCTGGGCCGAGTCCCAGGGCGTAAAGGACATCAACGAGCTGGTAGGTGCTTTCGAATGCTAGAGGCCGATGCCCGCGACCGCGTAATCGTCGCCCTCGACTGCGATCGTGAGCGTGCGCTCGAGCTCGCCCACGAGCTTTCGGGCCATGCCGCCTGGCTTAAGGTTGGTATGACGCTCTATTACGCTGAGGGCCCCGAGATCGTCAAGACCTTTAAGGACCTGGGCTTTAAGGTCTTCCTTGACCTTAAGTTCCATGATATTCCGCATCAGGTTCGCGGTGCCGCCCGTTCGGCCTCGCTTGCCGGTGCCGACCTGCTCTCGGTTCACGGCTTGGGTTCGGGCGCCATGCTCGCTGCCTGCCGCGAGGGTGCCGAGGAGGCGCGCGAGGACCGCGCCAAGCTCGTCGCCATCACCGTGCTCACGAGCATGAATCAGGATGCCTTGAGCGAGATCGGCGTCGAGTCGCCCGTGGCCGAGGAGGCCGCCCGCCTGGCAAAGCTCGCTCAGGCCAACGGCATCGATGGCATTGTGTGCTCGCCGATGGAGGCTCACGACATGCGTGAGCTGCTGGGCCCTGATGCCCTGATCGTGACTCCGGGTGTGCGTCCGGTGGGTGCCGCCCTTGGTGACCAGTCCCGCGTGGCGACGCCTTCCCAGGCTATCGAGCGCGGTGCGAGCCACATTGTGGTGGGCCGTCCCATCACCGGCGCCGACGATCCGGTTGCCGCCTTTGACGCCATCGTCGCCGAGCTGGTCGAAAACGTCGCCTAAAAGATTCCCCTAAGTCACCACTTTTGGGTCTCATTAGCACAAAATAGCCCCTGTGCCTGCGTAAACTTTCCCATCCTTTGTGTGGAATCGCAGGTCAGGGGCTTAACTTTGGGCGCAGTATATTGCACTTTTTGCGGGTATCGTCTAACCTATGGAGCCGCGATTGGGCATTTTGTACGTTCTACGTGCTAAAATGCCAATTATTGAATCAGATATAACCCAACTATTTGGAGGTACGAATGGCACTCCCTCAGCTTACCGATGAGCAGCGTAAGCAGGCTCTTGAGAAGGCTGCTGCCGCACGGCACGCCCGCGCTGAGCTTCGCGAGCAGATCAAGAAGGGCGAGAAGTCCCTCGAGTCCGTGCTCAACTCCGATGACCCCATCGCTTCCCGCATGAAGGTTTCCACCCTCATCGAGTCTCTTCCTGGTTATGGCAAGGCCAAGGCCGCCAAGATCATGGAGGAGCTTGGTATCTCCGCTACCCGTCGCGTCCAGGGCCTCGGCGTCCGTCAGCGCGAGCAGCTCCTCGAGCAGCTGACCAAATAAGTGAGCGCTCAGGATTCCAAGCTCTTTGTGATTTCTGGACCGTCAGGCGCAGGGAAGGGTACGCTCGTCACTCGTGTGCGCGAGCGCCGCTCGAACCTGGGCCTGACGGTTTCGGCTACCACGCGAGCACCACGCAAAGGTGAGGTCGACGGCGTCAACTACTTTTTTCTGACGCGCGAGGAGTTCGACCGCCGCGTGGCAAACGGTGAGTTTGTTGAGTGGGCCGAGGTCCACGGTAACTGCTACGGCACGTTGGTGAGCGAGGTCACATCCAAGCTCGCCTCTGGCGCATCTCTGATTTTGGAGATCGATGTCCAGGGCGCCCTGCAGGTGAAGGAGCGTTTCCCCGAGGCCGTGTTGATCTTTATCAAGCCGCCTTCGCTTGAGGTACTCCGCGAGCGCCTGGTCGGTCGCGGTACCGAGACGCCCGAGACGATTGAGCTGCGTATGGCAAACGCCGCCGATGAGCTTGCCCTTGCCGACCGCTACGACGACGTCGTGGTTAATGACGATCTCGACCGCGCGACCGATGAGCTCGTTCGCGTTCTC
>CANNPG010000062.1:0-6580 GCA_947507375.1 uncultured Collinsella sp.
CGTTGACCGCATCCTGCCAGCCATCGATTCTCTGGGGCTCGTCTATGAAAACGTAGGTGCGACCCTTGTCCGACAGGCGCCCGCGAACGTAATCATAAAGCTGGTCCTCCGTCTTGATGCCCGTACCCTTGCTTTCCAGGTTGACGCTCACAAAGCCGCGGCCAGCGACTCCTTCAGACTCGATGGCCATCCTAATTAGATCGAGAAGGCTCGACTTGCCGCACCTGCGCACGCCCGTGATCACCTTGATGAGGTCGGTGTCACGGAAGAGCATCGCCTCCTCGAGGTATCTATCGCGGTTCCTGAGTCTGCCACCCTTCAAAAGCTGCTCCTAAAACTCGAATCTGGTTACACTTTTAGGAGTATCGTAACTCCACGCCACAAGATGAGCAAAGAGCGCACCTCGAGACGGATCGACCAAGGGGATTACGTACCTGCCGGGAGGCAGGGCAGCTTGCTCGATCGACGCGGACTACCAATTGATAAACCCCAAAAGCCGGACCGCACGGCGGCGCTCGTTTCGCTAAATCGGCTTGATGGGATGGCGAATCACGGTCTTGAGCTTCTCCGGCGCGTACTTGCGCGGGTCGGAGAGGTAAATCTCGTGACAGAGGCGGGATTCGGAGAAGTCGGGCGCATATCCCCGTTCCGCCGCAAATGCACGCATGGCGCCTATGATCGTCAGCTCGTCATCGTAAGGCCCGTATAGCAATGGGCGCGGATTCGGAAGATGCCGCGCCCATTGGCAAACACTATAGCATAGAATCGAACGTCTGTTCTACTCCCACTCGATCGTCGCGGGCGGCTTAGACGTGATGTCGTAGCACACGCGGTTGGCTCCGGGAACCTCGGCAACGATGCGGCCGGAGATGCGGGCCAGCACGTCGTAGGGCAGTTTGGCCCAGTCGGCGGTCATGGCATCGCTGGACTCGACGGCACGCAGGATGATCGGACGCTGGTAGGTGCGCTCGTCGCCCATAACGCCGACTGACTTAATGTCGGGCAGAACCGCGAAATACTGCCAGCAGCTGTGCTCGGAGTTGCGCTCGCCGGTCTGCTCAAACAGACGCTGATTGTAGGCATCCAGTTCCTCGCGCACGATGGCGTCGGCGTTCTTGAGGATCTCGAGCTTCTCCTTGTCGACCGCACCGATGATGCGGATGGCAAGACCCGGGCCCGGGAAGGGCTGGCGGAACACGATGTGACCCGGCAGGCCCAGTGCCAGACCAAGTGCACGGACCTCGTCCTTAAAGAAATGATCGAGCGGCTCGATGAGGTCGAAGTGCACGCCCTCGGGGAACGGGATCAGGTTGTGGTGGCTCTTGATGGTGGCCGTCTTGCCGCCCGTCTTGCGAGCGCCGGACTCGATGATGTCGGGGTAGATGGTGCCCTGAGCCAGGTACTTGACCGGCTTGCCATCGGTCTCGAGCTGCTGCGCCACGGCGAAGAACTCTTTCCAGAACTGCGTACCGATGATGCGGCGCTTCTCCTCGGGCTCGGTCACGCCAGCCAGAAGCTCGGCATAGCGGTCCTCGGCGTGAACATGGATAAAGTCGACGTCAAACTGCTTGGTGAAGACCTCCTCCACCTGCTCGGGCTCGCCCTTGCGCAGCAGGCCGTGGTTGATGAACACGCAGGTCATCTGCTTGCCCACGGCACGGGCGCCCAGGGCGGCCACGACGGAGGAGTCGACGCCGCCGGACAGGGCCAGAATCACGCGGTCGTCGCCGACCTTCTCGCGGAACTCGGCCGTCATGGTCTCGACCAGGTTGTCCATGCTCCAGTTGGGCTCCAGGCCGCAGATCTCAAACAGGAAGTTGCTCAGCAGCTGCTGACCATACTCGGAGTGCTTGACCTCGGGGTGGAACTGCGTGGTGAAAATCTTGCGCTCGACGCACTCCATGGCGGCAACCGGGCACACGTCGGTGCTGGCGGTAACGGTAAAGCCCTCGGGCACCTCGGAAACGGCGTCGCGGTGGCTCATCCACACGGTCTGCTCCATGGGCGTAGAGTTAAAGAGCTTGGCACCAGCCGTGCGCGTGATGGTGGCGCGGCCATACTCGCCCACCTCAGAGTGGCCGACCTTGCCGCCGAGCGTCACGGCCGTGATCTGATGGCCGTAGCAAAAGCCCAGGACGGGAAGGCCCAGGTCAAAGATGGCGGGATCGATAGACGGAGCGTCCTCGGCATACACGGAAGCCGGGCCGCCGGAAAGGATGAGCGCAGAGGCGTTCATCTCGCGAATCTCGTCGGCCGAGATGTCGCAGGGGACGATCTCGGAATACACGTTGAGGTCGCGGACGCGACGGGCAATGAGCTGACCGTACTGCGCACCAAAGTCGAGTACGAGGACCTTTGCGGAAGCCTTTTGATCCATGGTTCCCCCTCTTGTTGGCGGGGAGCCGGTGCCCACCCGCGTGAATGAACGAAAATAACCTCCATAGTGTACACGTTATATGGGGTTTCTCGCCCCTCGCAGCCATCAGCGCACGGCAAACGCACGACCTGGGCCCCTATTTGACAGCAATTGAAGTGTTTTCAAACGTTACAGATGATGTAATACGTTTGAACATTGGACGCCCTGTGCCACAATACTGCCGAACGACTCCGCCCTCGCGGCGGCAAATACGATAGGAATACCAGCATGAAGCGCATCCTCCTCATCGCCACGGGCGGCACCATCGCATCGACCGAGGACGGCAACGGCCTCTCCCCCGCCCTGACCGGTGAGGAGCTCGCCCAGAGCGTCCCCGAGATCTCGGGCCTCTGCGAGCTCGACGTAGTGCAGCCCATGAACATCGACAGCACCAATATGCGCCCCAGTGACTGGATGCGTATCCGCGACGTCATCGTCGAGGGTTATGCCGACCACGACGGCTTCGTGATTCTGCACGGCACCGACACCATGAGTTACACCGCGGCAGCGCTTTCCTACCTGATTCAGGACAGCCCCAAGCCCATCGTGCTCACTGGCTCGCAAAAGCCCATGGGCAACCCCTTCACCGACGCCAAGCTCAACCTGTACCAAAGCCTGCTCTATGCACTCGATGAGCACTCGCACGACGTCTCGATCGTGTTTGGCGGCGTCGCCATTGCCGGCACGCGCGCCCGCAAGCAGCGCACCATGAGCTTTAACGCGTTCATTAGCGTCAACTATCCGCCCATCGCCTATATCCGCAACGGCCGCATCGTGCGCAACGGGCTTCACGGTACGCATCAGGGCGAAAACCCGGTGCATTTCTACGACAGCATCGACCCGCGCGTATTTGTACTCAAGCTTACGCCCGGCGTAAACCCGGGCATCCTCGACGCCCTAGCCGATAGCTACGACGCCGTGATTCTAGAGACCTTTGGCATTGGCGGTATCCCCGAGTTTGGTGAGTCGGGCGAGTCGTTCCAAGAGGCAATTTTCCGCTGGGTCGATTCGGGCCGCACCGTCGTTATGACCACGCAGGTCCCCGAAGAGGGCCTCGATCTGGGCGTTTATGAGGTTGGCCGTGCTTACGCCGATCATCCGGGCATTCTGCGCGGCGATGACATGACCACCGAGACGCTCGTGGCCAAAACCATGTGGGCGCTCGGCCAGTCACGCGATGCGGCTGAGATTCAGCGTCTGTTCTACAGCCAAGTCAACCACGACCGCATCCCGATGGCGTAATTCAGCTGTCGGCGGGTATCCCCTATTAGATACCCTCAAGAAGCTCTGACACCGTCATGCCGAGTGCGGGCGCGATCTTAAATAGAACCTTGAGCGTGAAATTTGCCGTCCCATCTTCGATTCGGTCGAGGTAGGGTCGGCTGATTCCTGTCGCCACACAAAAATCAACCTTGGAGATACCAAGGTCCCTGCGTGTCTCTTCGACCCGCCTGCCAAGAATCTGTTTCGCACGTTCGTCCATGCAGCCGAGTTTGAAATGGAGCCGAACATAAACGTAAACTATAGTTTACGTTTTGCCGAATACACAGGAGTTTTCTATGTCGGGTTCTTCGGTCCGCATGTACCGAGCCACGCTTCGCACAAACAGCGCGCCGCCCAAGCTCGTCGTCGTTGAAGCAGAATGCCTTTCGCCCGATGAGCGCACAGCATTTGCATTGCTATCAAGTCGCGTCGCCGCCGTTCTGGTCCCTTGCCCGGCGCAAGGTGAACTTGCCATCCAATGCCAAGCGCACAGCTGCTCGCTCAATCAGACTGCCGTAATCGCAACCAGCCAACGCGGCCTGCCACTCCTTCTAGAAGCCGGTATCGCACTCGCCCTTCGTGGCGCCGGATACGAAAACGAGACCGCCGCCGACATGGTCTTTAAACCACGATCGAGCGGCGGCCTCGCAGCAGCCATTGAATATGCGTGCAGGCTCGTTGCCTAAAAGGACAAGCTAGAAACCAAAGCCAAAGCCCGTTCCAGTAATCGCCGAATACATAAAGTAGACGTTGATTACGTTGAGGAACACGCCCGTGATGCAGCCGTTACGCAGGTAGCGCTCGCACGCAAGACGTGCCATCACAGCGGAGTCCTCGTTGTTCTTTGCCTGGCGTCCCGCCGTAAAGTACGTCGCCACGCTCAGCAGCAGGTTGAGCACCGGCAGTGCCAGCAGCTCGTAGCTCTTACCCCAGCGCGTCACCTCGCCGGCTGCGTTAAACTTCGTTGCCACCTCGGGGCCAATGTTGGGGATAACACACGCTGCAACCACCAGCGGAATCACCGCAAGTACGAGCAGCGCAATACCCATGTAGCCAGCTTTTTTGCCATATTTAAACATATGCGTCGTCCTTACACGTTAAAGCGGAAGTGCACGACGTCGCCATCGGCCATGACATAGTCCTTGCCCTCAATGCGCAGCTTGCCGGCGGCCTTGGCGCCCTGCTCGCCGCCGAGCTCGATGTAGTCGTCGTAGCCAATAACCTCGGCCTTAATAAAGCCGCGTTCAAAATCGGTGTGGATGACGCCGGCGGCCTGCGGGGCGGTCGCGCCCTGACGAACCGTCCAGGCCTTGACCTCCATCTCGCCAGCCGTAAAGAACGACTGCAGGCCGAGCAGCTTGTAGGCTGCCTGCGCGAGCACGTCCAGACCGGGCTGCTCCAGGCCCAGGCTCTCCAGGTAGTCGGCGGCGTCCTCGGGATCGAGCTCGGAAAGCTCGGCCTCGATCTTGGCGCAGATGGGCAGCGGCTTGACACCATCGATGGGCGCCAAATCGTCGTTGAGCATATCCTCGTCTACGTTGGCCACATACAGGATGGGCTTCATAGTGAGCAGGAACAGGCCCTTGGCGGCGGCACGCTCCTCGTCGGTCATCTCCATGGATGCGGCGCGCTTGCCCTCGTTGAGCCAGGCAAGCAGGCGCTTGGCGACCTCAAACTTGGGCATGAGCTCCTTGTCGCGCTTGGCCTCCTTCTCAAGCTTGGGCAGCTGCTTCTCGAGCGTGCCCATGTCGGCCAGGATGAGCTCGGTCATGATGGTGTCGGCATCGCCGGCGGGGTCGACGAACTCGCCCGTGCGGCCCACCTCACGCATGACGTTGGGGTCCTTAAAGTAGCGCACGACCTCGCAGATGGCATCGGTCTCGCGGATGTTTGCCAAGAACTGGTTGCCCAGGCCCTCGCCCTCGTTAGCGCCCTTCACCAGACCTGCGATGTCGACAAACTCGACCGTAGCCGGCACAATGCGGCCCGGGTTGACGATGTCGGCGAGCTTTTGCAGGCGGCTATCGGGCACATCGACGATGCCCACGTTGGGGTCGATCGTGGCGAACGGGTAGTTGGCGGCAAGGCCGGTCTTTTTGGTAAGCGCGGTGAACAGCGTCGACTTGCCCACGTTGGGCAGGCCCACGATACCGATGGAAAGGGACACGACAGCTCCTTTTGGTACAGATACTTCAAACTGCATAAGTATAGCGCCGCCGCAGCATCCGGGCGAATCCGGACACCGCGACGGCGCAAATGAAGCAGAGATGTGTGAGAGTTCGAGACAGCAGTCCTTACTTAAGCTCGGGCCAGAAATCCTTGTTGGCCTCGATGAGCTCGTCCAGGATCTGCTTGGCAACGCTCGCCGAAGGAATGGTCTTGGAGAGCGTGAGTGCCTGCCAGAGCTTCTGGTAGCTGCCCTCGACCCAAGCCTGGACAACGAGCTTCTCGACGGAAACCTGCTGCTCCATCAGGCCCTTCTGGAACTGCGGAATCGGGCCCTGGCAGATCTTCTCAAAGCCGTTGGAACCGACGATGCAAGGCACCTCGACCATGGCCGTCGGGTCGAAGTTGGGCACAGCGCCATCGTTGGGGACGATCAGCAGGAAGCGCTCGAGCGTGTTCTCGGCCAGTGCGCAGGCAAGGTCGACGATGTAGTTGGCATGTACATCCGGCTCAAAGCCGCCGTCCTTGGCAGTACCCTTGGCGATGATGTCGCGGCAAGCGCCAAAGACCTTCTTCTCGCGGCCGTCCATAACCTCATTGGCGCGAGTGTAGTTGGGGTCAGACGTCTCGACGACATAGTCCGGGTACAGGTAGTACTTGAGGTAGGTGTTGGGAATCGTCTCGGGATCGACAGCATAGACATCCTTGGCCTTGCCGAAGGTGTGAATCCCGCTC
>CANNPG010000063.1:0-6533 GCA_947507375.1 uncultured Collinsella sp.
GAAGCGACACCCGGAACCAGCGTGTCAAAGTCATTGTTGACATACTCGACATCCAGGCCCAGCTTGTCGCCGATAGCCTTGATGAGCTCAAGGTCAAAGCCCTGATAATCGCCGTTGTCATCCTTGTACTCAAACGGAGCGTACTCGGCAGAGGTGCCGACGGTGAGCGTACCATCCTTGACGAGCGCGTACTCCTTGGAGCCGTCGACCTTCTCGACCTTAGCGTCGTCAGAGCTGCTGGAACCGGCATCAGAACCAGAGGTGGCGTTGGACGAGCCGCAGCCCGTCAGTGCGAGGGCGAGCGCCATGGCACCCGTGGCGGCAAATGCGCCAAGCTTCTTGAGCTTCATAATCAGTCTCCTTCCGGTGACCTCGTTTGATTCAGAGGCCTGCAAAAACTGTTGGCTATTATGCACCTGGAATTACGAATCTGCAATGAGAAAACTGATTGAAACAAACCCATAACGTGAATGGAATACTCTACTTTGTGACAGTCATTACTGCTGCAATGACCTTAACAATCTAATTTCAGCTGCATAACCTGCAAGTTCGTTCGGAGTCTCCAAAATATACGGCAGCGAACACAAACGGCCATTCGATACAATATTCTGCATAACCTGCATACCGCCACCAAATTCCTCGCTGCCAAGGTATCCCTTGCCGATGCACTCGTGACGATCTTTATGGGCGCCACAAGGGTTCTTCGAATCGTTGATGTGTACGGCATGCAAGCGATCGATACCCACCACGCGGTCGAACTCGTCGAGTACGCCGTCCAGATCATGGATGATGTCGTAGCCGGCATCGCTCACATGGCAGGTGTCCAAACAAACGCCCAGCTTATCGGACAGCTCTGGGCACTTGGCGGCAACGCCCTCGATAATGCACGCCAGTTCTTCAAAGCTACGGCCCACCTCGGTGCCCTTGCCCGCCATGGTCTCAAGCAATACCGTCGTCTGCTGTCCCTCAAACATCACCTGGCACAGCGTGTCGACAATCATCTGAATGCCGACGTCTGCCCCCTGTCCCACATGCGCACCGGGATGAAAATTGTAGTAGTTGTCGGGCAGTGCTTCCATGCGCTGCAGATCCTCGGCCATGGCCTCCAGGGCAAACTCGCGCGCTCGCTCCTTAGCGGAGCAGGGGTTATAGGTATACGGGGCATGCGCCACCAGCGGTCCAAAGTCGTTTTGCGCCATAAGCTCGCGCAGAGCCGCCACGTCATCCATGTCAAGATCTTTTGCCTTGCCACCGCGCGGGTTGCGCGTAAAGAACGCAAAGGTATTGGCGCCAATGGACAGCGCCGTCTCCCCCATCGCCCGATAGCCCTTCGTCGTCGAAAGATGACACCCGATCGTCAGCATCTCCAACTCCCCCTCATCAGTTGCGGTGAAATACGGTCTATTGGTGCCCTATTTTGGCGCAAACAGACCGTATTCCACCGCAAGTTATAAAAGGGGCATCAGGGGCAAAGGCCTCCAAGGCATTCCAGGCGCTGGCGCCATGCCCCCACGCCCTAAAATTTCAAGCGAATCGCATCGATGATGTGCGCACAGCGCTGTGTGGCGGCTAGGGACATGATGGGGCTTTCGAGTTTCCCCGCCTGAATGAGCTGCATCGCATGCGACACCTCACCGTAGAAATCATCGACCTCAAATGGTGCATCGATTTCGAGTACTCGACCGTCGGAATACTTCACATGGGCGAGCTCGGGGCGATGGAGACGCTCGATTTCCAACGAGCCCCGCTCACAGGCAATCGTTAAGCGGCTTTCATATGTTGCTTTGCCGTCGCACACCATATGAATGGGTATACCGCCGACGCTCATATGGATCTCGTCGGCCCAATCGACGCGGCCGCCTGACACGTCACGCCAGCGAACTTCACGGGACGAAACCTCGCACGCGCCCGCGAGCAAATCCTCAAACCAACCGACCGCATAGCAGCCCATGTCATATAGACAGCCGCCCTGCAACGGATCAAGCAGATAGCCCGAAGGAGACTCGCCGTAATCGAGCTTTTGCACGCTTTCAATCGAGACAATACGGCCAAGCTCACCCGACGCAAGCAAGTCCTTCACGCGAGTGCGCATCGGGCAAAACCGATTCTTCATCGCCTCCATAAACAGCACGCCGCGCTCGCGAGAGATGGAGGCAATCGAGAGAGCCTCTTCCTCACTCAAAACGGCCGGCTTTTCGCACAGCACGGCCTTTCCGGCGCGCAGCGCGCGACAGGCCCAACGCGTATGCATGCCATGCGGAAGAGCCAAGTAGATTGCGTCGACATCGGGGTCGGCAATCAGCGCGCCATAAGCCGCGTCGCCGTTATTGTCGACCGAGGCATGGCTATGCGCAGCATCGATCGAAAACGCTCGGCAAAATCCCTCGACATGTGCAGGAGTGCGGCCGGCCGCAGCCACCAGCCGTGCCCCGTCGACCTTCTTGAGCGACGATGCAAATCGATGAGAGATGCGCCCAGCGCCCAAAATGCCCCAACGAACCTCGCGCAAATCATCACATGAATCCCGATGACCCACGACAGCCCCCTTCAGTTGCGGTGAAATAGTTCCTGTTTGGCCCCTATTCTGCCGCAAACAGGAACTATTCCACCGCAAGTTATAAAAGGGTCATGAGGAGCGCGTTTTGCCGAAGGCCTTAAGCACCGCCGTCACGGGACCAGGCTGGAAACGTCGGCGCACATCGTCGAGACGCTCGGGAATATCGATGTGCTGCGGGCAGTGCCGCGCGCATTTGCCGCATTTGACGCAATTGCTCACCAACTTGGGCTCGCTTGTGCGCACCGCGCTCGCCGTAAAGTATTGAGACAGCCCCGTAAACCAGCTGTGCGCATAGCTTGCGTTGTAGGCGGCAAAACATCCAGGGATATTGATGCCTTTAGGGCACGGCATGCAATAGCCGCATCCCGTGCAGGGCACGCGATTCGATTTTTCAAACTCATCCAGCACGTGCGCGATCGTGTCGAGCTGGTTGGCAGTCATCGAATTCGGCAACGCGAGGTCTGCCAGTGACGAATTCTCATCCACCTGCGCGGTATCGGTCATACCCGAAAGCAGCATCGTCACCTGAGGATGATTCCACACCCACGAAAGACCCCAGGCGGCAGGAGTGAGCAAATGCGGGTCACGGGCACTATCGAGCACAGCGCGGGCCCGTGGCGGCAGCTTGCCCGCTAAACGCCCGCCCAGCAGCGGCTCCATCACAAACACCGCGAGGCCTCGCTCGGCGGCGGCCATGAGCCCCGCTGTTCCCGCCTGATATCGCTCTCCAGCGTAGTTGTACTGGATCTGGCAAAAGTCCCACTCATATGCATCGAGCATCGTCAGGAAGTCCGCTGCGCTGCCGTGGTACGAAAAACCAATCTGGCGAATACGCCCCGCCGCCTTTTGACGCGCGATCCAGTCCTCGATGCCCAACGCCACCACACGTTCCCACTGGGCGGGCGAGGTAATGTTGTGCATGAGGTAATAGTCGATATGGTCAGTCCGTAGGCGGCGCAGTTGCTCGTCGAAGAACCGGTCGAAATCCTCCGCGCATTTGCACGAAGCATGCGGCAGCTTGGTTGCGAGCAAAACCTGGTCGCGCAAGCCCAGGCGCTCAAGCGACGCACCCACGCACGCCTCGTTGCCGGGATAGAGATAGGCCGTGTCCAGATAATTAATCCCCTGCTCCACCGCACGGGAGATGATGGCATCGGCCGTCTTCGCATCGGGGTGTCCCGGCGCACCGGGAAACCTCATGCAGCCCAGACCCAGAGCGGATATTCGGTTACCACTTTTGGGGTCAACACGGTATTGCACGGCCCCTCCCTTCGCCATCAGCGCCCCGGCAAGGCGAAACACAATGGTCACGCAGCCGAAACATCGTGGAATCGCAATCGAGAACGTATCGTAACGCAGCAGAAATCAGGCCGTCACGGCACCGCTTTAACATCAGCAAAAAGCCCGATGAAAGGGGCCGGGCATGACCACGCGCATGTCTTTGCGGTCTGCCCCGCGGCATAAGCGCACAGCGCAATAGTTTCTTTTTCATAACAGCCGCCCCGCGCACCCACCAATCACCCTGGCAGCATACAATCCATCAGGCGCCCCTTACGCGGGCGCCTTTTACATGGGGAGATGATTCACATGCAGATCAACAAGGTCGCCTTTATCGGCAAGGGCGGCGTCGGCCTGCTCTACGGCAGCATGATCGCCCGGGCGCTCGGCAACGACGCCGTCGAATACGTCATGGATGACACCCGTTTTGAGCGTCACGCGAACGACGCGCTCACCGTCAACGGCAAGCCCTGCGATCTCACGTCCGTCCGTGCCAGCGAGGCGACGCCCGCCGATCTGGTCATCCTGACAGTCAAGACCACCGGTCTCGACCAAGCACTCAAGACTATGGAGCGTGTCGTGGGACCCAACACGCTCATCGCCTCGCTGTGCAACGGCATTACGAGCGAGCAAAAGATTGCCGAACGCTTTGGCTGGAAGCATACCGTTCTTGGTATCTGCCAGGGCATGGACGCCGTGTTCCTCAACGGCGCGCTCACCTTTACCAATGCGGGCGAGATCCGCTTTGGTGCAGCCGCCGGCACCGACCCCGCGACCGTCGCCGCTATCGACGAGCTCTACACGCGCTGCGGCATCGCCCATACCGTCGAGAGCAACATTGCGCACCGCATGTGGGCCAAACTCATGCTCAACGACGGCATCAACCAGACCTGCATGGCTTACGGCGGGACCTACGGAAGCGCCACGGAGCCGGGCTCCGAGCAGCGCCGCTGTTTTGTCGCCGCCATGCGCGAGACGCTTGCGGTTGCCAACGCCGAGGGCGTTGAGCTGACCGAGGCAGACCTGACGCAAATGGTGCACCTCATCGAGGGAATCGACCCCGCCGGTATGCCCTCGATGGCGCAGGACCGCATCGCACAACGAAAAACCGAAGTCGAGGAGTTCGCGGGCACCATTTGCCGCCTGGCCGCCAAACACGATATCCAAGTGACGCAAAACGATTGGCTCTACCAGAGGATTCGCGAAATAGAAAGCAGCTGGTAGTGCTCGGCATACTGCAGCCAACAGATCCAATGGCAAAGCCGCCGCAAGGGGCACTCCCCTCGCGGCGGCTTCCTTTTTCATCTTTGGCCAAAAATCAGCTTCACAACGGTTAGAGCTGCGACTCCGACGCCTGGTCCTCATCGTCGCGACAAAGGACTACGCCCGCACTTCCCAGCAGCGCGGCCGCGATCAACGCGCCGACCACAATAGAGGCAGCCCCACAAAACCCCTGCACACCTGCGACGAGCGCGGCCGTAGGACCAAGGCAACCAAGCGTCAATGCAATGGCGGCAACGGCGATATCTCGAGCGTTCACAAGACCACTTCCTCCACGAGAAAGACCTTATTTCTCAAGAACCAGTGTGCCCCGCATCCATACGCCCAGCGTACCGCCACGGTAAGGGCTCTGTTAACTCAAACGCATACATAGAACGGACGTCCTTACGTTGCCCTAAAGCTCGGTAAAGACACCCGTCCGCCAAATATCCGTGATGCAGAAAAATTACCAACCGGTGTAGTAGTCGGTGGTTCCGGCAGCGCAGCCGGAGTCATAGACCTTGCAATCACCCTTGGAGCCCGTAAAGGTCGAGCCCTGGGCCATATCGCCCGCGGCAACAACGTAATAGCCGTCGGAATCGCGCCAGAAGCCCTCAGAATCCTGAGTCCATTCGCCCGTGCGATAGTGATAAAGCACATTGCTGCTGTAATAGGTCTCGCGGCGCCCGTTGTAGTTATTGACACCCGCAGAGCGCGTCAGGCCCGATCCGTTCGTGCAGGACGCGGCAGACGCGTAGGACGGAGTGTAACCGGCGTTGTAGTACGAAGCCTCGGCAGCCTCCGCCTCGGCGGCAGCCTCGAGCGCTTCGCGCTTGGCATCCTCAAGCGCAGTGCGCAGCTCATCGAGCTCGGTCGACTTGGCGTCGACCTCCCCCATCGTCAACAGGCTACCCGCACCGTCGATACAGCCCTGCAGCACAGCGCGCTCGTCATCGGTGGCATAGTCGCCATACATATTCATGATGATCTGAGCGCGCATCTCCAGGGAATCGCGTTTGGCCTCCATCGAGGCGTTCCACTCCTGCATGGAACCATAACCATCGCCGCGATAGTCAACGGGCTGTACCAGCGTCGTCTCGGACGGCGTAGATCCAACCGTATCGGACAATGTTGCGGCGTGGGCATCAGTTGCACCGGCGCCCGCCAAAAGTGCCACGGTCAGAGCGGCGGAAAGAGCGGCGGCTTTCGGTTTTCGTGAATCGATCCTCATGTAGCTGGAAACCTCCGTAGTGCGTTTTTGCTGCGTTTGAGCTGCGTGTGATTCGATCGCGCTGCATAGTACCCCGAGCAAATCGCGACCTGCGGTTTTACTCAAAAGGCGCACGTCAATTGCGTAAAACTCACATCCTCTCAACAGGAGTTTTCCACAACTCGAATGCATAAAGCGTGTCAAAAACCCTGTTTTTGCGCCCTCTCT
>CANNPG010000064.1:0-6482 GCA_947507375.1 uncultured Collinsella sp.
GACTTTCGCACGCGCATTTATGCGCATATTATTGCGCGATAATGCGTGTAACGGCGCAAACATGCGCAAACTATGGCTAAATAGTGACTGAAAAGCAAATATACACGCAAATACGAGCAAATACGCGCGCAATTGTGCGAATATAGGGCTGTTAGAAATGAAGAACCTTCGATGACTCAGGAGGCACATGATGGCAGATTCCAAACAGGCTCCGCTCGACGCCGAGGCAGCCGCAAAGGCGGCGTTTGCCTCGGTCCAGGATCAGCCGTTCCCCGATGATATCTTTACGGCCCCCGAGCTCCGCTGGGCCGTGATCGGGTGCGGCGTTATCGCCAACCAGATGGCCCAGTCTCTCGCTCTTGCCGGCCGCAAGCTTGCGGGCGTTGCCAACCGCACTCTGTCCAAGGCTCAAGCTTTTGCAGAGCAGTATGGCGTTGAGAGGGTCTATGAAACGGTCGAAGACCTCTACGCCGATCCGAACATTGACGCAGTCTATATCACCACGCCGCACAACACGCATATAACCTACCTGCGTGCCGCGTTGGCCGCCGGCAAGCATGTGCTCTGCGAGAAGGCCATTACCCTTAACTCTGCCGAGCTCGACGAGGCCCGTGCCATCGCCGACGAGCACAACGTGGTCCTTATGGACGCCACCACGGTGCTCCACATGCCCTTGTATCAAGAGCTGCGCCGCCGCATGGATACCGGCGAGTTTGGCCGCATGAACCTCGCTCAGCTCAACTTTGGTAGCTACAAGGAGTACGGCGACCTGACCAACCGTTTCTACAATCGCAACCTCGCCGGCGGTGCCATGCTCGATATTGGCGTATACGCCCTGTCCGTCATGCGCCTGTTTATGGCCAGCCAACCAGCCGAGGTCATGTCTCTGGGCAATACCTGCGAGACTGGCGTTGACGTCGCGGGTGGCATTGTCTGCCGCAACGCCGAACAGCAGCTGGGCGTGGTGAGTCTTACGCTCCACTCCAAGCAGCCGAAGCGTTCGGTCATCAGTTTCGATAAGTGCTATATCGAGGTCAACGAGTATCCGCGCGCCGACCATGCGACCATCGTGTGGACTGCGGACGGTCACCGTGAGGAGGTCCACGCTGGCACCGAAGCCTACGCACTGTGCTACGAGATGGCCGACCTGGAGAAGGCCGTTGCCGGCGATGATTCGAAGCGCGAGCTGCTGGATTATGCTTCTGATGTTATGGAGCTTATGACCAAGCTTCGCGCCGACTGGGGAGTCGTGTACCCCGAGGAGGAGTAAGCGATGCTTGCGGAAGATAGGCTCAACGCGATCGTGTCGATGGTGCAGCAGGCTGGCTCGGTTACCGTGCCGGAGTTTGCTGAAGCCCTGGGCGTGACACCGTCCACCATTCGGCGCGACCTGCAGACGCTCGACCGCGCACACCGTATCGCCAAGGTGCACGGAGGCGCGACGAGTCTGGAGCGCGCGCACGTGACGCGCGACCTGACGATCGGCGAGCGCAGCGATCTTCATAACGACGACAAGGAGCGTATCTGCGCCCGCGCGGCGGCACTGGTGGAGCCCGAGAGCTTTGTGTACATCGATTCGGGCTCAACGACCCTCAAGCTCATCGAGCATCTTCCGCGCCTTGAGGGCGTCACCTATGTGACTGATTCCGTGCTTCACGCTCAGCACCTCGCTTTGCGCGGCATGCGCACCGTGGTGCTGGGCGGCGAGCTCAAGCCCGAGACCGAGGCGCTCGTCGGTCCCGATGCCTTGGCAACTCTGGACCGCTATAACTTCAACTGCGGCTTTTGGGGTTCCAATGGCATCGCCGCCGAGCAAGGTCTCACCACACCGGATATTGAGGAAGCGCAGGTCAAGCGTGTCTCGATGCGCCATACCGCCAAACGCTTCGTAATCTCGGACGCCAGCAAATTTGGCATGGTGGCGCCCGTCAAGTTCGCGGACTTCCGCGACGCAACGATCATCACCGCGGGCGAGGTGCCCGCCAAGTACCAGTCGATGGATAACGTCATCACGGTCTAGCAAGCAGGGGCAGGCTAAGGCCAAAACCACCACAAAGGTGCCTGTCCCCTTTGTGGTGGTTAGTAACGAAAACCGAGTAGTTTTCTCAATAGAAAAGCGGCAACGTCCATTACGGGCGTTGCCGCTTTCGTTGTCTACCGGTTTAGTCTAAATCTGTAACATCTGGGACCGATTTTGCCGAGTCATTGTTACAGATTGAGATTTTCCCTTAAGGGGGATTCGAATGTCTCGATCTGTAACAGATAGACCGGAAAATGGGCTCTAACTGTTACAGATCGAGACGTTTTGGGACCGTGGCTGAGCCATCGTGACGGCTTGACGTTTGCCCAGATAAAACCTGCCAAAATAAACCTGTCCCTTTTTGGCAGGTTTTAGGGCTCCCAGGGGCAGGGGGCTTCGATGTGGATGTGCTCTCCGGTTACGGGATGCGTAAAGGACACGCTGTGGGCATGGAGCATCAGGCCGCAGGGACGCGGCGTGCCGTAGAGCTCGTCGCCCACCAGGGGATGACGCTCGCTCGCCAGGTGCACGCGGATCTGGTGTTTGCGGCCGGTGAGCAGCTCGACATCGATATACGAACGCGTGGGCAGGCCTCGGCGGCTCTTAAGGCGCTTGAGCACCTTCACGCGCGTTTGAGACGGCTTGCCGCTGGCGCCGACGCGCATCTTTCGGCTGTCGTGACGGTCGCGGGCGATGGGCTTGTCGATGAGCTTTTCGTTCCAGTCGATCTTGCCCTCGGCGAGCGCCAGGTAGTGCTTCTCGAAAGCGTGGTCGATCACCATCTGGTCAAAGGCGGGCTGCGTCTGCTTGTCGAGCGAGAACAGCACCACGCCGGTGGTGTCGCGGTCCAGGCGGTTGAGCGGCTGCATGTCGGTCGCGGCAAAGCCGTCGCCCATCGCCAGCAGCAGGTCGCTGGCGTAGTCGGTGAGCGTGCGCTCGCCGGTGCCGTCGCCGTGGACGATCATGCCGGCGGGCTTGTCGATGGCCATGAGCCAGGCGTCGCAGTAGAGGACTTGAGGTTCTTCGTTCACGTGTAAGCCTTTCGGTTAGCTGATTCCCACAAACATGCAGCCCGAGGTCGCCCCGCGTAGGCGGGCGGCGGGCTTGCGGCCGGTCTGCGCTGCTTCGACGGCACGACGGACGCGGGCGACGGCACGGCCCACCTCATCCGTCTCGAGCAGCGTTCCGTCCACCATGAGGCGACGCACGCCGGCGTCGAGCAGCTGAGGAACCTGCGGCGTGAGGTCGATGGGGTAGGCATCGTACAGGCGAGAGCGGCCGTGGATGTCGGTGCGGACGGGCATGACCTTTCCGTCGATATTCTTGAGCGAGAGCTTGCGGGCACGCAGGCGGCAGTTGGCACAATCGTGGATGCAGCCATTGGCAACCTGCAGAATGCAATGCTCGCTTGTCATGACGCGCGGGCGGCCAAAGACGGTGATGCCCAGAGCAGCGGGCGCGGCGGCGCCGAGCGAGACAATCTCGTCGAGCGTGATCTCGGGCGAGAGCCAAAACGCACCGGCGCCGCGCTCGGCAAGCGCCTCCATGCAGGGCGTGTTGTGCACCGGCAGGCAAGAGCGAATCTCGGCCGTGGCGCCGGCATGCGCGGCTACGGCGAGCTCGGAGATATTGCCGACGGCGACGGTGGCTCCAGCATTGATCCAGGGATCGACGCGCTCGTGGTCGACGGTGCGGCAGACCTCGTCGAGTACAGGCACGATACCCTGCTCAAATGCATCGGCGGGGGAGAGCCCGACAGCCTCGAGCGCGTCGGTGGTCATGTAGATGCGCGTGGCGCCCTCGGCACGAGCTGCCTCGGCGGCTTCGAGCGTGGTGACGGTGGCGCAGATCTGCGGCTCGTCGCGGTAATGCTCGGGCATGGCGCGGGAATCACTGGTTACAATCGCCGGCAACTCGAGCGTTTTCGCACGCTCCTCGTACGGTGCCAGAATGGCCTCCTCGAGCGCTTTACAGGCGGCGGCGCGCACCTTGTGCACGGCGGAGAAGCCCATACCGCAGCCGGCGTCGAGCGAAATGTCAAAGCTCGCCGCCTCAAAGGGCGAGGAGCCCATGCGGCCCACATGCTCAACCAGGTCTGCCGCCTCGACGGCGCGGGTCTTGGCGGCCTCGACGGTAAAGCCGGTGGCGGTGGCGGTAAGCGCGGGGTCGTCGCAGCAGGTGAGCGTAACGGTAAACGGCTCGCCCAGACGCGCCACGACGGACACATCAACAGCTCGGCGGCGCAGCACATCGCGCTTGAGTGCGGCGCCGGCGGCGTCGATGGCACGCTGGCTGCGAATCACGCGGACGCGGCAGCCCTCGGGCATACTGCGGGGCACGCGGCACTCGATGATATCGCCGGCTGCGGCATCATTGGCGGCAATGGTGGTCAGGAATTGGTCGAACTCATCGTCGTGGCGAAGCTCCAGCAGGTCGCCCTTGCCCACGGGCTCAAACAGCTCAATGCGGGCGATGGCGGCACGGCGACGGCGGTCGTCGGGCTTGAGGCCGCGCACATCGCGGTTGGCCGGGCGGCTGCCCAGCACCGTGCCCACAATCTGGCCGCGGTTGTTGGAACGCTCGTAGCTCATCATCTCGTCGCCCGAGGTGCCGTCCTGATAGGCGTGCGTAAAGTCGCGGTTGAAGCAGCGCTTGAGCTGGCGCTGGCGGGCGGCTTCCTCGTCCTTGGCAACGGCGACCCCTGCCAGCATGTCATCAATTTCGTGACGATACACATCAACGATGGAGTACACGTAATCGGGCGCTTTCATGCGGCCCTCGAGCTTGAGCGACGCGGCGCCGGCGTCATACAGACGGCGAACAAGCTGTGAGGTGTTGGTGTCACGCGGACATAGCGCACGCTCGCGGCCGGCTGGGGAGAGCGTGCGGCCGTTCTCGTCGATTAGCTCGTAAGGCAGGCGACAGGGCTGAGCGCACATGCCGCGGTTGGCCGATCGTCCCGCCATGGCAAAACTCGAAAGCAGGCACAGGCCCGAGTAGCAAAAGCAGATGGCGCCATGGCTAAAGACCTCCAGGTCAACGTCGGGCGCGGCATCGTGAATGGCGGCAATCTCGTCGATGGAGAGCTCGCGCGAGAGGGTCACGCGGTCGGCGCCCTGCTCGCGGCACCAGATAGTCCCACGGTCATCGTGGATGTTCGCTTGGGTCGAGATATGTGTCTCGATGCCGGGCATGGTGCGTTTGACCTCAAAGAACAGGCCCCAGTCCTGGATAATGAAGGCATCGGCGCCCAGCGTGGAGCAGCGATGGATAAGTTGCAGCGCATCGCCCATCTCGGACTGCTTGATGACGATGTTGACCGTGACGTAGACGCGCGACCCGGCTAGATGCGCGGCGCGGCAGGCTTGCTCAAAGGCCTCGTCGGTAAAGTTGGTGGCCTTGCGGCGGGCGTTGAAGCTGCCCATGCCGCAGTAGATGGCGTCTGCCCCGGCGGCGAGTGCGGCGGCAAAGGGCTCGGGCCCTCCGGCGGGCGCCAAGAGCTCGGGTCTGCGGTTGGTGGTTCGACTGGCGGTTGCGGTCATATCCTGCCTTTCAAAATGCTCAGATACTCAAAAGTATAGTGATGCTGTTGCGGCGGACGAGCCCTGTGGCCCAAGCAGGATAAAGTCTTCAGCAGCCCTTGCAGCAAAAATGATCTGTTTCCCTCCGTTCCCTATGAATCACCTGATCCGATGGGAACGGAGGGAAACAGATCATTTTGAGCTTCACCGTCCGTTCGTGCCGTTCAGCGGCCGACAGGCACCGTTGGGCGATAAAATATTCTCGCAACGTGATAATAATCTTGCATCGCGCGGAAACCTTGAGTACTATCCCAAATCAAGCGCGGTGTTCAGACCGAATTGTGCCTCCCGGTGCGAACGCCGCGCTCACGCTCTCTATCTGATCGTAAGGAGAAAAACATGAGCAAGACCGTCGTGTCTTCCGATAACGCACCTGCAGCCATCGGCCCGTATTCCCCCGGTATCCAGACCGGCAACATGGTGTTCCTGTCCGGCCAGCTGGGCATCGACCCCGCAACTGGCAAGATGCCCGAGGGCGTCGAGGCCCAGGCTAAGCAGTCCCTTGCTAACGTTGAGGCCCTGCTGACCGCTGCCGGCGCCACCTTTGCCGATGTCGTCAAGACCACGGTCTACCTGGCCGACATTGCCGACTTCGCTGCCGTGAACGAGATTTATGCCTCCAAGTTCGAGGCCCCGTTCCCCGCGCGCAGCGCTTTCCAGGTTGCCGCTCTTCCGGCTGGCGGTCTGGTCGAGATCGAGGTCGTCGCCGCTCTCTAAGGCGTTGGCAACAGCTAAACATGACATGCAAAAGGACCCTGCAGTGCGAGCTGCAGGGTCCTTTGTCAAGCGATGGGTCACTTGTGGAGCCACCAAGGGCAGTCTTTTTGGGACGGGGCTATTTTAGCTAATCCAATATGCCGGATTGCTTTTACTTACGGCTC
>CANNPG010000065.1:0-6347 GCA_947507375.1 uncultured Collinsella sp.
AACTGTTTCGCTGTTTTTCTAGAACGTCATTATGATGAACCTGCTGGCGAACAAAGAGCTCATCAGCCTGCCGTATCTGGCGCTCGACTGTGGCTTTGTGGTGAGCTGGGTTTCGTTTTTGTGCCAGGACATGATCTGCAAGCGCTTTGGCGCCAAGGCATCCATCAAAATCTCTATCCTCGCGCTGCTGGTCAACCTGGCCGTGAGTCTGTGCTTTTGGGCATGCTCGCTCACGCCCGGCATGTGGGGCGCCTACTACGACACGGGCATGATCGAGGTCAACACTGCCCTTAACGCCACCATCGGCGGCACCTGGTACGTGGTGCTGGGCTCTTCGCTGGCAATGCTCGTTTCTGCCGTGGTTAACTCCACGCTCAACCAGTCGCTCGGCCGCATGCTCAAAAAGAATAACTTTGCGAGCTTCGCCTTCCGCTCCTATGTGTCCACGGGTGTTGGCCAGTTTATCGACAACCTGGTCTTTGCCATTGTAGTGAGCCACACGTTCTTTGGTTGGACCTGGGTGCAGGTCCTTATGTGCTCGCTGACGGGTGCTGTTGCCGAGCTGCTGTGCGAGGTCTTCCTGAGCCCTGTGGGCTACAAGGTCGTGCGCGGCTGGGAGCGCGAGAATGTGGGCTCCGAGTACCTCGAGCGCCACGCAACCGCCTAAGGAGCAAGTATGCGGGTTTTGATCACGGGCGCTTCGGGCGGTATCGGAGCCGCATGCGTGCGGCGCTTTTTGGATGAGGGCCACGAGGTCGTGGGCTTTGACCTGCTGCCGGCGGCGGTCGAACACGAGCGCTACCGCCATCTGATCGTTGATGTCCGCGAGCCTAACTCGTTTCCAGGCGACCTTGAGCCTCAGGTAATCGTGAACGTTGCCGGTACGCAGGAATCGGCCGACGACATCGCCGCCAACCTGTGTGGCACCATCAACGTGACCGAGCGCTACGCCTTTGTGGGGGAGGGGCTTGCCGCCAAGCCGGCGCCGGCTATCAAATCCGTGGTCAATGTGGGGTCGGCGAGCGGGCATACGGGATCAGAGTTTCCCGCTTATGCCGCCAGCAAGGGCGGCGTTATCGCCTACACCAAGAACCTTGCAAACCGCCTGGCGCCGCAGGCCATCGCCAACAGTGTGGACCCGGGCGGCGTTATCACGCCGCTCAACCGTTGCGTGATGGAAGACGAGCACCTGTGGAATCAGATTATGGAGCTTACGCCGCTTAAGCGCTGGGCCACCGCCCAAGAGATCGCCGAGTGGATCTACTTTGTGGGCGTGACCAACCAGTTTATGACCGGACAGAGTCTTTTGATCGATGGCGGCGAGGCCGGCCGCACGCAATTTATTTGGCCCGAATAGGTAACGCGCCCGATGGAAAGCCGTCGGGCGCGTTTTTGATGTATCGATTTTTAGCCGAGGCAGGTCCAGTTGACGGGGGTCGAGCCGTACTGTTCGAGTAGCCGATTAGCTGCTGAGAAGGGGCGCGATCCCATAAAGGCGGGGAGTTCTGCCGTGGCACGGTTGGCCGAAAGCGGCGAGGGGTGCGTAGATGCCAGGCAGAACTTGCCGGTTGCCTTGCCCGCACCAGTTGCGACGAGCTTGCCTTCGACCATCTGCTGGGCAAAGCGACCCCATGCCAAAAAGACGACCGACTGGGGCAGCTGGCAGCAGCGTTCGATAACGTAGTCGGTGAGCGTGCTCCAGCCCAGTTTGGCATGCGAGTTCGCGGCATGCTCGCGCACGGTGAGCGTGGTGTTGAGAAGCAGGACGCCCTGTTGTGCCCATGGCGTTAGATCTCCTGTGGCGGGAATGGGGCAACCCAGATCGGCTTGGAGTTCCTTATAGATGTTGCGCAGGCTCGGCGGCAACTTGGTTTGCGTCGCGGGGACCGAGAACGACAGCCCCATGGCCTGGTTGGGTCCGTGATAGGGGTCTTGACCCAAGATGACAACCTTGACCTGGTCGGCCGGCGTGTAGGCGAGGGCATTGAGGATGTCGTCTTGTGCAGGGTAGATGGTCTGCTCGGCACGCAAAAGGGCGATGCGCTCGAGCAGCTGGTTCGTAGTGTCACGTACCGGCTGCGGCGCATCGCCCAACCAAGTTGCTATGTTGCGGTCGCGGGTCGCGGCGTCCATGGGGCTCCTTTACGTCAGATACTCTGTCGGTATCTATTGTAAAGGCGCACCGGTTGCCTTTACGCCACGGCTGTATGAAGAGTGGGGTCTACGAGACGCGCTCGGGCGCTCCCGCCATGCGAGCCTGTTCATGTGCGCGGAGGCGCGGAAGCTCGACGGTTGCCACCATGACGCCGGTTAGGATGAGGGCGGCGCCAAAGAAGGCGATGGGGCTCAGGACCTCGCCAACCAGGAAAAACGAGAAGACGGCGGAGCAGACCGGCTCGAGCGAGAAGGCGAAGCCGGTGGTCTCGGCGGGCACGTGGGGCTGCACGAGCGTCTGGGTGATAAAGCCGTAGGCAGAGCAGATGAGTGCGAGGGCAACGACGACCACGATCTCGCTGGGCGTACTGGGAAGCGTGAAGCCGCCAAAGGCGCATGCGGCAATGCCCGAGAACAGGCCGCCAAAGCCCAGCTGCCAAACGCCCAGGGACAGCGGATCGACTTCTTCGACAAACCGCTTGGCGACAACGATGTGCCCGGCATAGACAAAGGCGGAGAGCAGCATGATGAGTGCGCCCGGGTTCAGGCTGGTGAAGTCGGCGCCCGAGAGCAGCAACATGCCGCAGGTGACGATGCCGGTGCCGATGAGCACTTTGCGCTCGGGGGCACGACGCAGCAGGGCGGCGTTGGCAAACGGCACGATCACGACCGTCAGGCTCTGCAAAAAGCCGGCGGTGGAGGCGGAGGTGAGGCTAGAGCCTAAGCACATGCAGGTGAGCTCGATTGCCATGATGGCGCCGATGATGGCGGCGCGGACCATAAGGTCGCGGTTGATACGGAACGCGCGCTTGTGGAAGAGCAGCAGGCAGGCCACAAAGGCGATGATGCAGCGTAGCGCGACGATGCTCGTGGCGTTCATGCTGTCCATGCCGATCTTCATAAGGGGGTACGAAAAGCCCCATGCGACGGGAACGGAAAATGAGAGCGCGATTGCTTTTTTGCGATCCATGGGGCTCCTTTTGTTACAGAACGGTTTCGTAAAAAGGATTCTGCTCCCAGATTTGGATGTAGTAAAGCGAATGTATCTTCAGTATGATTAAGAAACGCTAAAGTAGGCACGAAAAGCGGCAAAACGTTTTACGGCTGCATTGATGTGGAGGCACGATGGCATCGCGGTATCAGATTGTTTGTATGGTGGTCGATCGCGGCAGTCTTAAGGGCGCGGCGGACGAGCTGGGCTATACGCAAAGTGCGGTGAGCCAGGCCGTCAAGGCGCTCGAGCGCGAGCTGGGTACCACGCTTATCGAGCGCGGTAAGCAGGGCGTTTCGCTTACGCGCGACGGCAAGCAGTACCTGCCGTATCTGCGCCAAATCGTAACTGCCGAGGCCGAGCTTGAGGGCAAGCGCCAGGAGCTGCTGGGACTTTCCTCGACTGATATTCGCATTGCGACGTTTACCAACGTGAGTCGAACCGTGTTGCCGCGCGTGATCCGCGACTTTGGTGCGCTGCACCCGGGCGTACGCTTTACCCTTAAGCAGGGAGATTACACACGCAACGCTCAATGGGTGCACGATGGCGTGGTTGATTTTTGTTTTACGGCGCGTGGATTTACCGCTGGGCTCGAGAAGCGCGTGGTCTATCACGATGAGTTGGTGGCGCTGTTGCCGGCCGCGCATCCGCTGACGGCAAAGGAAAAGGTGACGCTCGCCGACCTGGCGTCCGAGCCGTTTGTGCTGCTGGATGAGGGCGAGCAGAGCCTGGTGCTCGATGCATTTGCGGCGCATGGGCTGTCGCCGCACGTGACGAGTGAGGTGACCGACGACTACACCATCATGGCGATGGTGGAGGAGGGCCTAGGCGTGAGTATGCTCTATCGCCGTACCGTTGAGGGCATGCGGGCCGATATTCGCGTGCGGCCCATCGTGCACGCTCCTTCGCGCGACGTGGTGGCAGCCTGGCGCAGCTGGGACACCATGCCCATCGCCACGAGGCGCTTTATCGACTATATGAGCTCGCATATTGTCAATTTATGACTGGCGTGGCGTTGAGCGCGGTGTTTAGCGGGCTGTCGCTTTGGCTTGGGTGGCGCGATAGGTGCGTGCCGGGTGGCAAAGTAGTACCGCCACGACCATAAAGAACGCCGTGGTGCCCAGGCTGATGGGGTAGACTATCATGATGTTCGCAAAGGTGCGGAAGTGCGGGAACACGCAGAAAACCCAATAGAAGCGGATGCCGCAGACGCAGATCATGGTGATGAGGGCGGGCGTGAGCGAGATGCCAAAGCCGCGCAGGTAGCCTGACATGTTTTCGTAGAACATGCTAAAGGCGTACGCCGGGAAGATCGAACATACGCGGATATAGCCGATCGAGACGATGTTGGGATCGCTGTTGAACAGCGACAAGATCTCGCGCCCCAGGCCGACAATGACGACAATCGTGGTGAGCGCAACGATACCGCCTTCGACCAGGCAGACCTTAAGCGTCTTGGTGCAGCGATCGATCTGACGGGCACCGTGGTTTTGTCCCACAAAGGTGGTGCAGGCCTGGCTAAAGCTGTTGAGCAGGTTGTAGCACACGTACTCCAGGCTCATGGCGGCGCTCGAGGCGGCCATGACCTCGGTGCCCAGGCTGTTGATGGCGGACTGGATGATGATGTTGGCGACGGCAAAGACGGCGCTTTGAATGCCGGCGGGCAGGCCGATCTTGACGATGCGCTTGAGGGCGACGGGGTCGATAGCCAGGTCGCGTAGAGTGACGCGGACGACGGAGTCGGTCTTGAGCAGGCGGATAAAGAGCGTAGCGGCGCTGACGGTGTAGGCGATGGCGGTGGCGATGGCGACGCCCGCGACGCCCCAGTGGAGTACGGGGACAAAGATGAGGTCCAGGCCAATGTTGAGGACGGTGGACACGGCAAGCGCCTGCAGCGGCATGCGGGTGATGCCGACGGAGCGGAAGATCGCGGCCTCAAAGTTGTAGAGCAAGATCGAGGGCATGCTCAGCAAAAAGACGCGCAGGTAGAGCGAAGCGAGCGGCATGGTCTCGGCGGGAACGTTGAGCGCGGCGAGCATGGGCTCGGCAAAGATCTCGCCCAGCGCGATGACGACAAAGCCCACAAGCGCCATTAAAATTGAGGTATGGACGGCGCGTTTGACCATGTTCTGATCGTTGCGGCCGATGGCATTGGCGATGACCACGTTGGAGCCAAGCGACATGCCGATAAACAAGTTAAGCATAAGGCTGGTAAGCGGAACATTGGAGCCGACCGCAGCCATGGCGAGGGTTCCCTGGTCGCCCGAGAAGTTACCGATGATGACCGTGGCGATGAGGTTCGACAGCTGCTCCAAGATGCTCGTGGCGGCCACGGGGAAGGCGAACAGGGGAATATTGCGCCACAGCGAGCCGGTGGTCATATCGATGTGCTTAGATGCGGTATCAGCCATACGCTCTCAATCTCTAATATGCTCTTTCGTGCTTATTTGCGCAGACGATGATACTCCTAATCGACTAGTCATTGGGGACGTTCTTAAACGTCTTGCCATTCAAGAACGTCCCCAATGACTAGGTGGGGAAGGCGTGCGACAATGGTGTGCGTCGTGTTGTTCGCGCTAAGGAGTTGCCATGTTGTTGTGTCCCGTTTGCCATGAGCCGCTGGTGGATGACGAACGCGGTGCTGCATGCGCGGGCGGACACCGGTTTGACCGTGCGCGCGAGGGCTATCTATATCTGCTGCGCTCGTCCAAGAGCGGCGACTCCATGGGCGATCCCAAGTCGCAGGCACGCAGCCGTCGCGACTTTCTGAACCGCGGTTACTATGCGCCGTTGCGCGATGCGATGGTCGAGCTGGTGCGCGAGCGGGCGTCTGGACGTGCCGCGTCTACGAACTGCCCCATGACGTTGCTCGATATTTGCTGTGGCGAGGGCTACTACACCAGCGCCATGGGTGCGGTGCCGGGCGTGGACGCTTACGGCTTTGACCTGGGCAAAGAGATGGTGCGCCTTGCCGCCAAGCGCGGCGATGCGACCTACTTCGTGGCCAACATGAAGGACATCCCCGTGGCTGATGGCGCCTTCGATATGGTGACCGAGCTCTTCGCTCCCTTTAACGAGCGTGAGTTTGCCCGCGTGCTGGCACCCGAAGGCTCGCTCTACACCGTGGTACCGGGCGCCCGTCATCTGTTTGGGCTTAAGGAAGTGCTCTACGACACGCCATATCTCAATGACGAGAAGCTGC
>CANNPG010000066.1:0-6290 GCA_947507375.1 uncultured Collinsella sp.
TTCGGGGATATGGACAATGAGGTAAGCGTTAAGGTAACCCACACGGATGTGGCGGATTCCAGATGGTTTACGGGAACCGGCATCACACGGAAGGTGTGCGTCCTTGTGGAAGAGGCGGTGCATCCCGTACAGAACGGGATCTTCTTTTCCACGCTTTATGGTGACGACGGAAAATCAGCCCAGGTAGAGGTTCTGCTCGGAGAGCGTTGCTTCGCCGCCATCCTCGTCGTCATCGTCATCATCGTCGTACAGGCTGTTGGGATCGCCGAGAGGCTTTAGGTCATCGTCGTCGACGTCATGGTGCAGCTTAGCTACCTCGGCAGTCGTCTGCGTGGCGGCGTTGTCGAAAGGCTTGATCACAAAGAAAACGACCAGGGCGATGATGATTGCCACCAGCACAACGATAACGGCGATAAGCGGCCCGGTGCCGCTCTTTTTGGGGGCGGGGGTCTGTGGCGAAGCGGGCGCGTATGCGGGAGCCGGCTCCTGTTGGGACGAGCCGCTCGCGACGGGTATGCGCTGCGTGGTCTCGACGGCCGCGGGGCCTGCGGCGGGGTCGGGGCGATAGGCGAGGGGGTCGTCCGCCTTGGCTTGCGGCGTATCGAGGGAACCGGTCTGCTCGAAAGCGGGCTGGCTATCGCTCGCGGCTGTTTGCTCAACGGGTGCACCGCACGAGGTGCAGAACTTGGCATTATCTGCAAGAAGCTTGCCGCACGAGGCGCAATACCGAGACATTGCCACTCCTTTCGCCACATTTCAATGCAATACGACGATTATACCCAGCGTCCAAAATTCTCCATCATAAGTTGCGGTGAAATAGGGACTGTTTGGCGGTCTCAGAGCTTCAATCAGTCCCTATTTCACCGCAACTTTGGAAAGGCGCCTTTGGTCATTGGGGACGCACCGAGCACTGGGGTATCATGGCTTGGTTGATATATCTGCATTTACGCGCCTTGTAGGAAGGGGCTGCGCCCATGGCTTTTGAGCCCGCTCAACATAGCTTCATTACGCTCGAGGGTGTCGATGGCGCCGGTAAATCTACGCAGGCGCGCCTGCTTGCCCGCGCGCTCGACCTTGCCGGCTACCAGGTTGTGAGCCTGCGCGAGCCGGGCGGTACCGCCATCAGCGAAAAGATCCGTGCTCTGCTGCTCGACCCCGCCAATACGGCGATGGGCGACACCTGCGAGTTGTTGCTCTACGAGGCCGCGCGCGCCCAGTTGGTGCACGAGGTCATCGCGCCTGCCCTTGCTGCCGGCAAGGTGGTCCTGTGCGACCGCTTCTACGATTCCACAACTTGCTATCAGGCGTTTGCCGATGGCCTCGATCGCCAGATAGTGCGCGATGCCAACAACCTGGCCGTCGCGGGGACGCACCCGGCGCTTACGCTCGTCTATCACATCACGCCCGAGCAGGCGGCGCTGCGCATGGCAGCCCGTGGCGCGGCAGATCGCATGGAGGCTAAGGGCATGGCCTTCCAAGAGCGTGTCTACCAGGGATTTTGCGCCATCGCCGCCGAGGAACCAAACCGCGTAAAGCTCATCGACGCGACCGCGTCCATCGAGGACGTCTTCGCGCGGACGGTCGAGCAGGTTCGCGTCTACGGCCTCGACATTTCCCAGGACGCCGTCACCGCCGCGCTTGCCCAGGAGGCCGAGTAACATGGCCCCCGCTCAGACAAGCCTGCTGGCCAAGCTTGACACCCAAGAGCGCGTGCGCGACTTTTTGACCAATGCCGTCGCCAGCGGCCGCGCATCGCACGCCTACCTGTTTTTGGGCGCTCCCGGCGCCGGCAAGCTCGATGCCGCATGGGCGCTCGCCCAGGCCTTCCTGTGCGAGCAGGACGGCTGCGGCGCATGCGATAGCTGCGTGCGCGTCGCCCGCCATACGCACCCCGACGTGCACTATTACACGCCCGAGAGCGCCACGGGCTACCTCATCGCCCAGACCCGCGAGCTGCTCGATGACGTGCCTCTGGCGCCCATCCGTGCCAAGGCTAAGGTCTACATCATCGACCGTGCCGAGCAACTGCGCGCCAACACCGCCAACGCGCTGCTCAAAACGCTCGAGGAGCCGCCCGAGGGCGTTATGTTTATCTTGCTGGGCACCTCGGCAGACGTGATGTTGCCCACCATCGTGAGCCGCTGCCAGTGCGTGCCGTTTCGGCTGGTGTCGCCCGCCGTCGCCACGCAGGCCGTGAGCCGCGCCACCGGTCAGGACCCTGCGCGTTGCCGCATGGCCGTCGCCGTGGCGGGAAGCCCCACGCGTGGCATCGAGTTCCTCAAGAGCGCCGAGCGCCAGGACGCCCGCCGTCAGATGGTTCGCGCCATCGATTCGCTCATCGCCGCCGACGAGGCCGACGTGCTCAGCCGCGCCAAGTCGCTCATCGTCGCCGTTAAGGCGCCGCTCGCCGAGGTCAAGTCCACACAGGAAAAGGTGCTCGAGCAAAACGCCGACTACCTGTCGCGTGGAGCATTGAAGCAGCTTGAGGACCGCAACAAGCGCGAACTCAACGCGCGCGAGCGTTCGGGTATCATGGAAGCGCTGGCGAGCGCGCGGACGCTCATGCGCGACGTGCTGCTGACGCTTCAGGACGAGGCAGCCGACGTGGTGAACGAAGACGTGCGCGACACGATCGGTCGGCTTGCCGCCGCGACCAATGTTGCGGGTGCCACCCAGGCGCTCGAGGCAGTCGCGACCGCCGAGCGCAACATCGCCAGAAACGTTACTCCCCAGCTGGCCATCGAGGTCATGCTGTTCGATATCAGGAAGGCACTGAAATGCCGTTAGTCGTACCCGTTAAGTTTACCTACGCCTCGCGCGACCTGTGGTTCGATCCGCAGGATCTGGATATCCTCGAGGCCGATTATGCCATTTGCTCCACTGAGCGCGGAACCGAGATCGGCCTGGTCACGGCCGATCCCTTCGAGGTGCCGCAAGACGAGATCGGTCAGCCGCTCAAGCCCGTGCTGCGCGTGGCGAGCGACATCGACCTGCAGCTTGCCGATGACCTGGCCATCCAGGGCGACGAGGCCATGGTCGACTTCCGCCGCCTGGTCAAGGAGCTCGACCTCGAGATGAAGCCGGTGGGCGTCGAGTACCTGTTTGGCGGCGAGAAGGCCGTGTTCTACTTTGCGGCCGAGGAGCGCGTCGATTTTCGCCAGCTCGTCAAGGATCTGTCCTCGACGCTGCACATTCGCGTCGACATGCGCCAGATCGGCGTGCGCGACGAGACCCGCCTGGTGGGCGGCTATGCCCAGTGCGGACAGGAACTCTGCTGCACGCGCTTTGGCGGACAGTTTGAGCCCGTCTCGATTCGCATGGCAAAAGAGCAAGACCTGCCGCTCAATTCCTCCAAGATCAGCGGCGTGTGCGGTCGTCTGATGTGCTGCCTGCGCTACGAGTTCGAGGCCTACAAGGACTTTAAGAGCCGTGCGCCCAAAAAGAAGACGCTCATCGATACGCCGCTTGGCAAGGCGCGTATCCAGGAATATGACACGCCGCGTGAGCAGCTGGTGCTGCGCCTGGAGAACGGCAAAGTCTTTAAGGTCAACCTGGCCGATATGACGTGCTCGGAGGGCTGCAAAAAGAAGGCCGCCGAGCAGGGCTGCAACTGCCGCCCCGATTGCGTAACGCGCGACGTGCTCGAGCGCATCGAGTCGCCCGAGATGCGCCTGGCGCTCATGGAGCTCGATCGCGAGAATGGCGTCGATGTGGGCGATGGCCTGTCGAGCGCCGACCGTCTGGCGGGGACGACGATGCCCAAGCGCCGTCGTCGCGATGCCGAATCCGATGCTCGCTCCGTTCAGGGCCAGGGCGAGGGCCGTGGCCGCGGAAAGGGCCGCGGCAAGGTCGAGGCGCCCGAGGCCGAGGAGGCGGCCGATGGCCGTCGCCGCCGCAAACGCGCAGCGTCCGTCGACAATGGCGAGACCGCGGGCAAGAACGCTTCCCGCGAGCGTGAGGCTCACCAGCCCCAGCAGCAAAACCGCGGCGGTGGCATGAACCCCACGCGCCGTCGTCGCCGTCACCTGTCGAGCGAGGAGCGCGAGGACGCCTTCCGCGCCGCAGCCGCTCGCGAGGCCGGTGCCGCTCCCAAGGGTGGCTCGGGTTCCGACGCGCCTGCCGACAAGGGCGGCAAGCCGCGTGGTGAGGAGGAGCGCATGCCACGTCCGCGTCGTCGCCATTCCTCGGGCACGCAGCAGAAGCCCTCGGTTCCTTCTGTGGCCGATCAGGTTTCGGATGGCGAAGTCAAGGTCACGCGCCGTCGTCCCGGGGATGGCGGGGGAGCGGCTGCCAAGGCTTCGCGTGGCGCCGCTCGCGACGAGCGCGAGCCGCGCGAGGATCGCGGTGGCGAGGGCTCGGCCGACCAGGGTCAAAAGCGCCGTCGCCGCCGTCGCTCCCGCAAGCCGCGCCAGGACGGCGGCGAAGGCTCGACCCACACCTCGTCCGCACCGCAACCGCCTACCGGCGAATAACGCCCGCGAGCGGATTTAGCCCGCCTTGCCCCGAGCGCATCGGGGTATCATAACGCTGAATCAACAACCCTCCCTGCGACCGAACGTAGGGAGGGTTGTGTCTTGAAAAGCCATCTGAACATATTGAGCCGTCTGCAGGGTGCCGACGCCCTACCGTTTGCGGACGAATTGCTACCGCTTGCCGAGCGCGCGACGTATGAGGCGCTCGAGGCGTTGTCGCCCACGCGATGCGCTGGCTGCGAGCGTTCCGGTGCGCTGATCTGCCAGGATTGTCTGGCATCGCTCGCGCTCATCGATCCGTGTCATAGTTGCATCCGATGCGGCGCCCCGTTTGGGGATTTGCTGTGTACCGAGTGCTCGGTCGAGGGCACGTCTTCGGCAATGGCCGAGGCGCTCGATCGCTGCCTGGCGTGTGCCGTCTATGCACATCCGCTGCCGCGCATCATCAAGGCGTACAAGGATGCGGGCGAGCGCCGTCTGGCACCGTATCTGGCGGAGTTGCTCTACGACACTGCCTTGCATGCCCAGGTGGCAGCATCCGATCGCTACGGCGGTGTGTTGTCCGGTGTGGACGCGGTGGTGTTTGTGCCCGCGACTGCGGCGGCGTTTCGGCGGCGTGGATTCGACCATATGGAAGCAATCGCGCGCTCGTTTTGCGATCTTTCGGGTGTCCCGTTGCTGGACGCCCTGGTCAAATACGGTCATGGTGACCAGCGAGAGCTCGGCCGCGATGAGCGCCGGGAGCATGCCCGGGGCATGTACGAGACGGTCGAGGATGTGCGCGGCCGCCGTCTGCTGCTCATCGATGATGTCATTACCACGGGCGCGACCATGGCAGCAGCCTCGGCGGAGCTCAAGCGTGCCGGCGCCGCAGCAGTCGATGGCCTCGCTATCGCACGCGTTTGGTAGGGGGTGGTTTTGTGGCAGTGAAGATAGCGCGGCGCATCGAGCCGACAAGCGAGCAACTGGCGGCCTCCGTAGTCCTGACCGGTGCCTCGGCGCTGCGCATGATGCGCGCCGAGCGCCGACAAATGGGTTACATCAGCTGGAGAGACCTCGATCCCGATGAAGAGCGCCGTGTGCTGCATACATCGTCTCCCTCGGCCGAGGACATTTATCTTCCCGATTTGGTGCGGATCGGGGCCGTGAGTGGCGAGGTCCAAGAAGACTTGTGCCTGCTGGTGGGGTCGGCGAAGCAGCGTCGCCGCATGCCTGGTGCAAGCTGGTCCGTTTGTTCTACAGACCTGCCGGACGCCTCGATTTTGGAGGTGGAGCCGGGAGTGTACAGCTTGTCTCCCGAGGCCCTCTGTGCCGCCGTTGCGCGCGAAGTCGGCTGTATCCAGGCATTTGCCCTGGCCCAGGAGCTGTGCTCCAAGATTTCGCTGAGCGATCGCGGGCAGTATCTGCCCCCTTACAGCTCGCCTACCGTGAACAGGCTTGCAAAGGATAAGGACCAGCCGTCAGATGTGGGCTACTTTGAGGTCGAGCCAGTGCTGACGCCCGATCGCCTGGCAGATTACCTTGCGGCATGCAAAGGGAGCGCGGCCAAGCAGCTGCGGCGGCTGTGCCCCTTTCTGTCGGAAAACCTGCGCTCACCCATGGAATGCATCATGCTTGCCATGTTTTCGCTTCCGTTTTCTTATGGCGGATTTGCCTGCGGTCCCTTTAAGACCGACCACAAGATCGAGTTCAACGACCGTGCGCAGGCGATCTCGGGGATGCCGTATGCGGTTTGCGATGCCTATCAGGAAGCAGCCCGGTTTGACCTGGAATACAACGGTGAGCAGGGCCATTCGTCTCGCGGCGGGCGCATTCACG
>CANNPG010000067.1:0-6279 GCA_947507375.1 uncultured Collinsella sp.
GGAAAAGCCGTGTTCTTCTCCGGCTCCAAACTTCTTTTCCGGTCCCGTTCCCCCAGAGTCCCGTCTCTCGCGCCCCTCACGGAACTGTCTATATCAGTGTAGCCAATCCAAGCACAGCCCCACCGCACGGCCCAGTCGTTTCCGGTCCTGCGTGGCCCCGTGAAGGCGGAAGGGCGTGGTTGTCGTCATCGCGTTCCTTTCTCCTCGTACCTTTTTGGGCATGCGTCACGGGCCCCCGCGCGGCGCTGAGAGCGAATCGGCGCAGGCTTGGGGCCAGTTGCGTAGAGGTTGAGGTTCGGGTTTCGCCGGCTTACGCAGCTTGGCGGGCAGAGCGCCCGGGCTCGCTGCGCCTAGGGCGCGGCGGGATCCGCGACGCCGGAGGTGTCGATCTCGCCCAGATTGGCGAGCTGCTCGATGAGGGGGAGGCCCGTCGGGTCGTCCACATCGACGCCGCCGAGCACGATGGTGCTGTCGCGCGTGTCGATTTGGGTTGTGAACACGGCCGGGTCGAAACCCGAAGCGATAAAGCCAATGCCCGCGAGGACAACACCCGCGGCAACGAGCCCGCCCGCCACGGCGAGGTAGATCTTCTTCGCGCTGGTCATGGTACTCACTCCTTTCTACGCCGCGAGATGCGCGGCAACGCCGCCCTTCTCGCCTCTACCCTTCCAGAAGGGCGAGGCGGCCTTCCTCGCCCAGAGCGCCGAGAGGCGCGCAATTTGTTTTGAGGCGGCCCAAGCGCCAGCACCAACGAAGAGCGCCACGCCGACGAGGCCGAGCCCCACGCCCGCCGAGGCGAGGGCGTACGGGAAGTGGCCGATGGCGACGCCGCTTACGGCAAGCAGGAGCTCAACTACTCCCACGCCCCCGAGTGCCGCCGCGACGATCCACACGCAGAGCGCCAGCACCCAGATGCAGATATAGACCGTGACGGCCACGGCGGCGAAGGCGGCGAACAGCGGCACCCACACCGGGGAGCCCACGATGGTCAGCACCCACAGCAGCGCGGTGCTGCGCCGGCGCGTCCTCGCGATCACGCGCGGCACGGCGGGCAGGTCGTCGAGCGTGGCCTCCGCCACCTCGCCGGGCGTGCCCATGGCGGCCACGGCCTCCTCCTCGCTCATACCGTCCTCCATGCGGTCGGCGATGGCCTCCGCATAGAACGCCTTGGTCTCCTCCACCTGCTCGGCCGGCAGGCAGACGAGCAGCTCGCCCAACCGGCCCAGAAACTCATCGCGCGTCATGGTGCGCCCCCTCAACGTATGCGTAAATCTCCCGTACGGACGGCCACTCGGCCAGGAACTCCTCGATGCGCGCTCGCCCGTCGTCCGTGATGCGGTAGTACCGGCGCAGCCGCCCGTTGTGCTCGGCGGAGCGCGCCGTGATGCACCCGGCCTTCTCCAGGCGCTTGAGCAGCGGGTAGAGCGTCGACTCCGTGAGCCCCATGCTCGCCGGCACGTCCTTCACGATCTGGTAGCCGTAGGACTCCTCGCCGGAGACGGCCGCGAGCACGCAGGCCTCCAGGAAGCCGCGCTTCATCTGTGCCTCCATCCGCACACCTCCTCTCGTCATATACTGTGCTATACAAACTATACGATGCAAGGTATTAGACGTCAACTCTCATCGCGAAGATTCTCCGACCCCTGCGCGCTGCGAACGTGATGTCGCGGGGCGATTGGCATTATGCATGAAACGTCAAGTAACGCTCTTTTGATCCACTTCCACTCGGCCCCATATGCCTTGTACAACACCCCCTTCGACCTCGGGTTCAAGAGAGCCACTAGGCTGGGCGTGCCGGACGGTAAGGTCCTGGACGCCATGGTAGACTTCTCCGATGCCATAGGGGTCATGGGTCTACACCGATGGAGGCCCACGCACGCGGCAGGGCTCGCCCGTCACCGCTGGTCGCCGGACGGTCCCCATACCCCGCTCGCCAACGCGCAGGCGACAGCTGCAGTCCAGCGCTAACTGGAGACGCCGGAATGCCCAGAAGATCCGTTTCCCATCGCTGCGGCAGAGCTTTTTACAGGGGTGGCAGTTTTTTATATCCCAAGGTCAGCTAGGCTTCGATTACCACCTTGGAAGCATCGCCAATAGACTCTTCCTTTATACGTTCGGCAGAATCGCAGGCGATACCCACAAATTCCAGTCCCGAGCAACAGGAGTACAATTGCTGCTATTGTTGCCAGCCGTTGGGAGATGGATGATGGACTGCGATGGCTACCCATGCGTTCCCATGCCGTTGATGTGCGCCGCCTTTGTGCCGGGGCAGATTGACGCTGCGGTTGCAGGCATTTCCGACCCCGATTCGCGCGCCATTGCCGCGGCAGAAGCGCTGTACTTTCGCGGACAGGCCGCCCTCGCTGCCAAGACGGTGCGCCCCTATCTTGACGCCACCGATCCCGCGCTGCGCTATTCCGCATGCTTTATCTGCGGATACGCCAGTCTGTCGCTCAACCGTATCGCCGACGCCCGCCGGTGCCTTACTGGCATCCTCGATACGCCGGCTGACGAGGAGTCGCCCTCCATCCACGCCACGCATATCCTGTTCGCCTCGGCCGCGAGTGTCCTGCTACACCTGCCTTCCCCGTATTCTGCCGAAGAGTTTTATCCGCTTGCGGCGCACCTACCCGAAGGCCTGCGACTGTTCGCCAGCTACGTGATGGCGCACGCCTTGTATCTGCGCGGCGAATATGGCCGCAGTCTGGGCATGGCGGAAAACGCCCTGATTATGAAACAGGGAAGCTATCCGATCTCGGAACTGTTCCTGCATCTGGCAGCTTCCATGGCATGCATGAGCCTCAAGGACATCGACGCCGCAAAAACGCATTTTGGAGCTGCTTGGAACATTGCGCGCCGCGACGGCCTTATCGAGCTCATTGGCGAGCACCACGGCCTTTTGCAGGGACTCATCGAGGCATGTTTAAAATCGCAATACCCCGACGATTTCGCTCATATCATCGAGATCACGTACCGCTTCAGCTACGGCTGGCGGCGCATCCACAACCCCGATTCGGGCGAGGACGTGGCCGACGATCTAACGACCACAGAGTTCACCATGGCCATGCTCGCCTGCCGCGGATGGACCAACGCCGAAATCGCACGCCATATGGGAGTATCGCCGGGCACCGTCAAAAACCGCCTATCAGGAGTGTACGCCAAGCTTGGTATCGGAACTCGCGCCGAGCTGGTTGCCCACATGTTGCGCTAGAGGCCAGACTACCCAGCATATCGAAAGCGCCCCGGGGGCCTGACGCTTTCGCGCGCTCAAATTGGACATTTTGACTCTTGAACGGCACTACCGCCACGAGGCGCCTTCTCGCAAAATTGGATTATTTCCACCGATATTTGCGGGATGGGAGTCCAAGATGCTTGATCGCCGTTCGTTACTTGTTGCCGGAGCGTCCTCGCTAGCGAGCATTATGTTGCCCCGCGTGCCGGGAAGCGAAAATGCCTTTCTGCTGCCGTTCACGCCCACCGAAGCCTATGCCGACGAAAAAGACCCCCTTCAGGGTGCTCGTTCTCTCGCGCACCATGTTTGGTGTGGTCGTGGTCGACGTCGCCAACAAGAATACGCCCATCGCGGGTGCCCAGGTCACGCTCACATCGCGCTATGCCGCAGGCAAGCAGCTCACCGCCACGACCGATGACGAAGGCACGGCCATCTTTGAGGTCGCGCCGCTTTCGGAAGGCTACGTGGACGAGGCAACGCTTCTCGACGCATACGACTTTAACGGCGGCATCTCCATTAGCACGGCAGGCTACCGCGATGTCGAGATTCCCCTTGTGCGTATCCAGGGCGGCACCGCCATAACCGCGCCCACGCGTCCGCTTTCCGATGGCGAGCCGTACTTTCGACAGCTCACGTTCGACGAATGGGACATCCAGTACGCCGATGCCACGTTTATGGCAATGCCGAAGGACGACACGGCAAACGAGCAACCCGACACGCACGCCTTTACCGTGCAGGCACATCTGCCACAGGGTGGACAGGCAACGCTGTGCATCAACAAAGTGACGCCCGCCGCGGGCAGCTCATCCGAAACCGTCACACAGATCGGCCAGATCAGGGCCAGTGCATCGGGTGCGAATAATCTGGCAACGTTCACACTCGAAGACAAGTTCCTCGATGCGGCATCGGGCCTTCTGGAAGAAGGATGCAAGCTGCGCTTTGTCCTCGACTATCAGGGCAAAACCTACACGCTCTCCTCCCCCATGGCCGTTGTCACCGCGCCGGCCGCAAAGGCGGAATCGGGCTCGACCACCATCATTCCCACCACCATGGACCAAGAGATCACTCCGTTTGATTTCCCCGCGGCGTTTCCCGGTATCGGCGGCAATAAGTTCACGTGCTGGATGCCCACATTTCCGATCCTCTTCGATTTCTCGTTTGCTGGATACGTGCTGTTTGGCGGAGGATACAAACCAGCCAGCTATATGAACGATTCGGGCAACCCTGATCCGGAATACTGGAAGAAATCGCCGCGCGAGTCGGGCGCCAAGCAGGCAAACCGCTACCTCGACGAGATGGAGGGGAAGTGGAATCAGTACAAGAGTATGAGTGCCGGTTCGGGCACCGATCCAAGAAACACCAAGCTCCTTCGCCACCATTGCACGCTGCTGTTTACGATGGATATCGCCACGCAGCTGTACGGCTCGCTCGCCTACGATTGGGTGGGCAAAACCTGGGGCAACAACAACGACCCCGCATACGGCAATATTAAGGCTCTCTTCCAGGTAAGAACCGACCTCAATTGGACCGAGCAGTTTACCCTGGGACCGGTGCCGTTTTTCCTAAACGTCAACCCCTGGGTGCTGGCGAAGCTGGCGCTCGCCGTGGGTGCCCACACGCATGGCAGCGGTGCGGCGTTCTTCAAAAACATTTCGCTCGACTATTCAAACACCTCGGGCTCGTTCACCATTCAGATCGGGCTTGCCGTCACCTTTGGCGCCGGCGTTGCAGGTGTCGCTTCGTCTGCCGTGCGCGGCGCCGCATCCCTCACGCTGTTCATTGGATACGAGAAGGCAGATGGACACCAGCTTCCGCGACTGCGCGTAGGTGCAGACGTCGATGTCGATGTGATACTCCAGTTCGTAATGTTCAAGTGGACCACCAAGGCTTGGTCGGGGTCGTGGCCCACACTCCTCGATTCGTGGAATATGTCGGTGAACAATGGCAACCAGTATGTGCTCCAGCGCTCTGAGCTCGCATTGGGTGGAGATACGCCTTACACGTTGGATGCCCGCTTCGGCACGGCCGGCAACGCCGAGGCAGGCGGCGTGCCGCAATTTATCGCATCGGCCACCATCGTCACCAACGCTGAGCTGCTCGCACGCGCCGAGGTTAAGGCCACTGCCGTAAACGTCGCGCCTGTCGTGCGCGATTGGGATCAAGCGGTCACGCGCATTGAGCTCGAGACGGATGCAGAAAGCGACGACACGGGACAGATCGAGCATTTCGTCCATACACTGATAGAGAACGACGAAAACGCTGCGCCGATGTATGAGTACACCTATATCGGGCAGGCGACGAACGCCGTTGCGGACCCCAACGCCAATTCTGCTGGTGTATCGGAGGACGAGCGTGGCGGCATAAAACCCTCGAGCGACAACGTGCTGTTTACTGGCGTGCTCAGCGAAGCCCACATGAAGCTGACGATTATCGCCGGCGTAGAATGCCTGTTCCGTATCGCCTCGGTGCGCTACGGCGACAATGGCCGCTCGCGTCTGGTGGTGCATACAAAGGCAAACGGCACGTGGTCCGCCCCCATGCCCGTGGACTTTCCCCTTGGGTTTGGTGAGGGCGACGTGGAGCGCGACAGCATATACGATTACGACTTCGACGTGGTGGAATATACGGACGGAAGAGGAAACCAGGACGCCCACGTGTTGCTGATCTCGGGCGAGCGCCCCGCCGGCGACAACACCCTTTTCGATGCGGCGAGCACATCCGGCATACTGTCCGTTGTGCGCCTACGCATAAGCAACGACGGAGTTCGCGTGATATCGCACACGTCGTGGCGCAGTATCTCGCGCGGCCGCCTGCAAGAGGATGGCTACCATTGCCTGCAGTGCCCACGCATTACGGTGGGCAAGACGCTAGTCGACGGGCGCCTGTCGGGTGCCTACCTCCACCGCCGCGGAACCACCGCAGAAAAGGCGCTCGGCAGCGAGGCAGAGGTCTCGCTCGAGTGCTTTACCCTGTGGTCAGATGATTTGGGCGACAGTCTCACGTTCCGCCAAGTTCTCCGCTTTCCGCAAGCACCGTCGAGTATCGAG
>CANNPG010000068.1:0-6249 GCA_947507375.1 uncultured Collinsella sp.
ACGTTTTATCCCGTCTACCCTGCGCTTTTTTACCACTTGCCTAAATGACGAACGCATAACCTTTGATAAAGGTTTTACTAAAGGAGTACCAACGTTTATCAATGCGCCGTGGTGGCGCCGGGCCAGGAGGTAACATCATGTTCCAGGCTGGAGATGTCGTCGAGACCGATTTCGAAGGATTTCTGAAGCTGCTGCGTTCCAAGACGCGCGCTTTCGTGTCGATCAACGATCACGAGTACTACATCACGCACACCGATGGCTATTGGCGTGTTCAGGATTGCGAGGCCCTCAACGACAAGGGCCACTTTACTGACTGCTCCGAGCTGGTCAACACGGTCTGCGAGGTCGTCGAGCTGCCGTGGATTGCCGGCAAGAGCCTGCATGACAGCTTCTCGGGTGCTACGGTCTATGAGGCCGTCGCTGCTTAACAGCCAACACTCGATATTCTCTCGCAACCGCCGGCGCCGCCCCCGCGCCGGCGGTCTTTTTTGTCGATATGCTTATGTAGAGCCGACCATAAACAACGAGCTTGTTGACGATAGTCAAAACTCGGACTAATGTAGAGATATTAATTGGTCAAAACTCGGACTATCGAATGGTGGGAGAGATGAATAGTGCAGTTAGCCCGGTCGATTTCGACCGGATGCTCAACGGGCTTGACCGTATCTATTCGGAGTTCGCGCGCGCCTGCGGTCTTTCGGACTGCGCCTACTGGATGCTCGTCGACACGAGTGCGGCGGGCGGAAGCGTTGCCGTGAGTCGGCTGACGAGTGAATGGTTCTACAGCAAACAGACCATCAATTCGGCGATCAAGACGCTTAGGGCGCGAGGGCTTGCGACGTTGGAGTTTGCCGAGGGCAGTCGTAAGAACAAGGTTGTGCGACTGACCGAAGAAGGCGTGCAGTTTGCCAAGCGCTACGCGTTGCCGGCGCAAAAAGCCGAGCAACAGGCATTCGAGGCGCTCGAGCCGTGGGAACAGCGCGAGATCATGCGCTTGGTCGGTAAGTTCTCCCATGTTCTTAACGAAGAGTGCGAGGCATTTAAACGGCAAGTGGCCGCCGAGAACGAGGCTGACGATAAGGGCGAGGGGGACACATGCGACTCTTAATGAGGTTTATGAGGCCGTACCGCGGTCTGATTGCGGTGACGCTGTTTGCGGTGCTGATAGATAACGTCGGTACGCTGTTGGTTCCCACGATGCTGGCGAACATGGTCAACACCGGTATTACCACGGGCGACATCGACTATATTTTACGCAACGGCCTGTACATGCTTATCGCGACCGGCATGGCCAGCGGCGGCACGGTGTTGGGCTGCTATCTTTCGGCGCGCCTGGCCGCCAACGTGGCCTGCGATATCCGCAATGCCGTGTACGACAAGTCGCTCGAGCTGTCCGCCAGCGACTTTGAGCGCTTTGGCACGGGTTCGATGATCACGCGCTCACTCAACGACATCAACGTGATTCAGCAAGCTGTCCTTCAGACGATTCAGTTGGTGCTGCCGGTGCCGTTCTTGGCCGTGGCAGGCATCATTTTTGCTTGGTTCATCGATCCCGCCATGGGCACGCTGCTTGGTGTGGTCGTTGCGATCGTGCTGGTGGCGGCGGTCTTTACGGTGGCTAACGCCGCGCCGATCTTTATGCGCCTGCAGAGCTTTATCGACCGCATGAACGTGGTGCTGCGCGAGAACATCGTGGGCGTGCGCGTCATCCGCGCATTTAACAAGGAGCGCCACGAGGAGCAGCGCCTGGACGAGGTGTTTAGCGATTACGCGGCCAACGCCATCAAGGTCAACCACCTGTTTGTGGGTCTCGACAGTTCCAGCTTCTTTTTGATGAATATCGCCGAGGTGGCGGTGCTGTGGGTGGGCGGCAACCGCGCGGGCGTCCACGCCATGCAAATCGGCAGCATCTCGGCCGTGTTGGAATACGCGATCTTGATCCTGTTCTTTGTGATGATGGCGCAGATGGTGATTCTGACGCTTCCGCGCGCTGCGGCGTGCCTCAACCGCGCGCAACAGGTGCTCGAAATCGAGCCGAGCATCGTGGACGGCAAGGCAACGCTGGGCGACGGGGCGCCTGAGTCCGCAGATGGTGCCGACGCGGTTGCCGTGTTCGACCATATGTCGTTCCGTTTTGACGATGCCGACGAGGATACCCTGTGCGACCTGAGCTTTGCCTGTCGCCGTGGCCAGACCACGGCGATTGTAGGCTCAACGGGCTCGGGCAAGTCAACGGTGGCCAAGCTCTTGTTGCGTTTCCACGATGCCACGAAGGGCGCCATTCGCCTGAACGGCGTTGACCTGCGCGACCTTTCGCAAGGTGAGATTCGCGGGCATATCGCTTACGTGCCGCAGAAGGCGTGGCTGTTCTCGGGTACGGTGGCGAGCAACCTGCGCTTTGGCAACGAGGGCGCGACCGAGGCTGACATGCTCCATGCGCTGGAGGTTGCCCAGAGCACCTTTGTGCTCGATCAGCCCCAGGGGCTCGATACTCCGGTATCCCAGGGCGGCACGAACTTCTCGGGCGGTCAGCGCCAGCGCCTGGCGATCGCCCGCGCACTCATGAAGCATGCCGATCTATATATCTTCGATGACAGTTTTTCGGCCCTGGACTTTAAGACCGATGCCGCCCTGCGCCATGCGCTGCAGGACGAGACGCGCGATGCCGCGGTGCTCATCATCGCGCAACGTATCTCGACTATTTTGCATGCCGATCAGATCGTGGTGCTCAAAGACGGCGAGATCGTGGGCCTAGGCACGCACGACGAGCTCATGGAAACCTGCGAGGTGTACCGCGCTATCGCGGAATCGCAGATGAAGGGAGGTGAGTAGCATGACCGAGGAGCTCAAGAAGCAGGGCGGCGTTGATGACGCCGCTGCCGCGGTACTGGTCGAGGAAACGGCTGCCGTGGCATCCGAGCTGGATGACGCCGCCAAGGCTGCAGCCGAGCGCGAGGCTCGCCGCCAAGCGCTCTACGAGGAAAACGAGCGCGCCGAGGACGAGCGCGCCCGCGCTGAGGCAGAGCGCATGCGCGATGTGGACGACGAGGACGAGGACGAGAAACCCCGCGACACCTGGGCGACGGTGCGCCGCCTGTGGAGCGAGGCTGCCGGCGACCATTGGCGCTTCTATATCGTGTTCGCGAGCATTGTGTTCTATGCCATCTTTAACACCGCCGCGCCGGCATATAGCGCCCGCGTGATCGATGAGCTGTGGGGCCACATTCAGGTGGCGTTTGCCAACGATACCACCTTCAACATCACCTGGGAGAACTGCGGCAGGACCATCTTCATCTACTTTATGATTTGGACGGCCGCTGCCTCGTTCTACGCGCTCCAGAGCTTTTTGATGTCGAGCGTCGCTGAGCGTCTCAATCTGCGCCTGCGCAACCGCATCGCGCAAAAGCTCAACCGTCTGCCGCTTGCCTTCTTTGACGCGCATCGTCCCGGTGAGGTCGTCAGCCGTGCGACCAACGACTTGGACAAGATGTCCGAGAGCATGCAGCGCGGCTTGCTGCAGCTTCTGGTGTCGATCGGTACCGTGGTGGGCGCTGTGATCGTGATGTTCGTGTTTAGCGTGCCGCTCACGCTCGTCTTTTTGTTCTTTATGACGCTGTCGCTGCTGGTGACGAAGGTCGTTTCGCGCCGCACGCACGATGTGACGGGCGAGCGCCAGGAGTGGGTGTCCAAGATTACGAGCGCGGTCGAGGAAGGCTATTCGGGCCGTTTGGTGATTCGCGCATTCAACCGCGAGCACCAGAGCTCTGCCGAGGTGCACCAGGCCTCGGGCGAGCTGGCGCGCGTGAGCACCAAGGCCGACTTTATGATCAATGCCGTCGGCCCCGCGGTGCGCTTTATCGGCCGTTTGGCGCAGATCGTTATTGCGCTTGTGGGCTGCAGCATGCTGGTTGCCGGTCACATGACCGTCGGCGTGTTCCAGGCGTTCTTCCAGTTTATTTACGAGGCGTCCGAACCCATGACGCAGCTGTCGTTTACCTTTAACTCGCTGCAGAGCGCGCTGGCGAGTGCGGAGCGCGTGTTCGACCTGCTCGATGAGCCCGAGATGGAGGCCGATCCGCTGCCGGACGAGGCCGCCAAGCTGCCGGGTCGCGTTGAGGGTCGCGTCTCCTTTGAGCACGTGCGCTTTGGTTATTCGCCCGACAAGCCGCTTATGCGCGACGTGTCGTTTACCGCCGAGCCGGGCCAGAAGATTGCCGTGGTGGGAACCACGGGCGCAGGCAAGACGACGCTCATCAACCTGCTCATGCGCTTCTACGAGATTGACGGCGGGCGTATTACGCTCGACGGCGTGGATACGAGCCGCATGGATCGCGGCGAGCTACGTCAGCAGTTTGGCATGGTGCTGCAAGACGCCTGGCTGTTCGACGGCACGATTGCCGAGAACATCGCCTACGGCTGCCCCGAGGCAACGCGCGAGGAGATTGTTGCGGCTGCGCGCGCCGCCCAGGTTGACTTCTTTGTGCGCACCATGCCGCAGGGCTACGACACGCGCGTGGCCAACGATGCCGAAAGCATCAGCCAGGGCCAGCGCCAGTTGCTGACCATTGCGCGCGTGCTGCTCAACAACCCGGCGATTCTCATCCTGGACGAGGCGACCTCAAGCGTGGACACGCGCACCGAGCTTGCTATCGGCCGCGCCATGGACGCGCTTATGCGCGGGCGCACGAGCTTTGTGATCGCGCATCGCCTGTCGACGATCGTGGACGCCGACCTGATCTTGGTCATGGACCACGGCAACATTATCGAGCAGGGCACGCATAAGGAGCTGCTCGCAGCCGAGGGCGCTTATGCCGACCTCTATCTGAGCCAGTTCGCATAATGTGACAAAGGGACAGTCCCACATGTCACATCGAAAAAAGGCGCGCCGGGGATGAATTCCCTGGCGCGCCTTTGCGTTGATGCCGATGTCATTTTGTGCCGCTTGCGTTCCTAGCGTTCGTCCACGAGCTTGGCGACGAGGGCCTTGAGCTCGGCCACCTCTCGCTCGAGTTCCTTGACGCGGCGGGCATTCTCGGTGATGCCCTGGCGGTTGAGGGCGGACTGCTCGGCGGCGTCATCGGGCATGTACTCGCGATGCTGCTTGGCGTCGAAACTCTCCTCGAACACACGGCAACCGTTGCGCTTGATGATACGTCCCGGCACGCCCACGACGGTGCAGTTGTCGGGGACGTCCTTAACGACGACCGAGTTGCCGCCGATCTTGACGTTGTTGCCGATGCGGATGTTGCCGAGCACCTTGGCGCCCGTGCCCACCGTGACATTGTTGCCCAGGGTGGGGTGACGCTTGCCGGTCTCGTTGCCGGTGCCGCCGAGCGTGACGCCCTGGTAGAGCACACAGTTGTCGCCCACAATGGTGGTCTCGCCGATGACGACGCCCATGGCGTGGTCGATAAAGAAGTGCTTGCCAATCTGCGCGGCAGGGTGAATCTCGACGCCGGTGATGTGGCGGGTGATTTGCGAGAGCACGCGGGCGAGCGAGCGATGACCGTGCTCCCACAGCCAGTGCTCGGGCACGTGGTTCCACTTGGCGTGCAGGCCAGGATAGGAAAGGAAGATGACCAGACCGTTTTGCGCGGCGGGGTCCTGCGCCTGGACGGTCTTGATGTCCTCGCGAATGGTATTGATAAAGCTCACCGGCCGCCCTCCCTTAGCGCCATGGCAATGCGATTCAATAAAGTATAGCGATTCGCTAGGGATTAAAAAGGACAATCTTGGCGGCTTTGCGCTACAAGTGTCAGTTGTGCAAACTTGCTGGTAATGGAGTCATGCTTTTGTGGGGTTGCGCACGAGGGGGCACCGCAACCGTATACTGGTCAACTTGGACGTATCCGCGCCCACAACTGAGAGGTTTTACTTCATGGGTTTCATCAATTTTATTGCCGAGCTGCTCAAAGACCCGCGCACCGCGATTGCCAGCTGGATCGCCGCCGGCCCGCTTATGGCCTACGGCTGCGTATTCCTGATCATCTTTATCGAGACGGGCGTGGTGTTCTTCCCGTTCCTTCCCGGTGATTCGCTGCTGTTCGCCTCGGGTTTCTTTGCCCACAACGGCGGCTTTAACATCGTGGCGCTTCTGGCCACCGCATGGGCCGCTGCCATTTTGGGCGATCAGTGCAACTTTATGATCGGTCACTTCTTTGGCCGCAAGATCATCGCTTCGGGCAAGGTCAAGGCCATGACGCCCGAGCGCATCAAAAAGTCCGAGGACTTCTTGGACAAGTGGGGTCA
>CANNPG010000069.1:0-6202 GCA_947507375.1 uncultured Collinsella sp.
GGTTGCCGCCGATATCCTGAGCCATAAGGGCGTGGACGTCGATATCGTTTCTCCGGTTGAGCCGGATGAGATTCCTGCTGCTCTGGCACGTCATGTTGCTCGTCGTACTGCCGGCCGCGATGTGCACGTTTGCGTCGGCCCCTCGCGTGACGAACTCGAGGTTTTGATCGATAAGGCCGATGTTGTTGTCGATGCCATTTTTGGTACCGGTTTCCATGGGAATCTGCGTGCGCCGTTCTCCATCTGGATTCCTACGGTCAATGAATGCGCCGATTGTGTCGTATCCATTGATGTCCCCTCGGGCCTGAATGCCGAGACGGGCGTTGTTGATGACGACTGCATTCGTGCCGAACATACGGTGACGATGATTGCGCCGAAGATTGGTCTGTATAGCGCTGATGGCCCTGAGTATGCTGGCGATTTGATCTGCGGCAATCTTTACGACCGTCTTGACGAGGTCATCGATGATGTCGACCACGCCGCCGAGATTGTCGAGCCCGGTGACTTAGTTGATTACTTTGCCCCACTACCTACGAATATCGATAAGTATTCCCGTGGCTCTGTGCTTATTGTCGCCGGATCTGCGCAATATCCTGGTGCTGCCATTATGGCGGCCAAGTCTGCAGCTCGCGCGGGTGCTGGTTACGTGGCAGTCGCGGCTCCTGACGCCTGCGCTAATCTTATTCGCATTGCACTTCCTTCGATTCCCGTCTTTGCTATTCCGTCTGATTCCCGCGGCTCCTTTGGCGCCGCTGCGCGCATGACGGTGTGCGAGATTGCAAAGAAGTACAGCTGCGTACTGTGCGGTCCCGGTATGACGACGTCTGCCGGCGCTATGCAGGTGGTTTCGGGCTTGCTCGAGCTTGATGTACCGCTTATTTTGGATGCCGATGCACTCAACTGCCTTGCTAAGATTGCCATTGACGGTATTGATAGTAACCCCGAGATGTATCGTCGCGAGCAGCCGTTGGTTATGACGCCGCACTATCGTGAGCTTTCGCGTCTGGTTGCCGGTGACGAGGTGAACGACCTTGGTACCGCGATTGCAGCCGCGCAGAAGGTTGTCTGGGCTGCAGGCTCCGACAATCTGGTGGTCATTGCCAAGGGGCCGACGACGGCTATCTGTGGCGTTGAGCGTGTGCTGCTGCCACTTTCGGGTCCGGCTTCTCTGGCAACTGCCGGTTCGGGTGATGTTCTCGCGGGTATTTTGGCCGGCACGCTTGCCACCATGCGCGACGAGATGGATCGTTGGGAGTTGCTGTATTCGTACGCCGTCGCACTTCACAGCTACGCCGGTTTTGCCGCGGCGACGGAGTATGGTGAGAAGAGCGTTATCGCGACCGATCTTATCGACTTGATCGGTCCTGCCATGGAGCTGGCGGCAAAGGATGCGCTCGAAGATCTGGGAATCATGGACGAAGGGTCGGATGACTAATCATGAATAAAGCCGATTTGACGCGCTGGTCCTGGGTCGAGATCGACCGTGGGGCGCTCCGTCGCAACACGAGGGCCTATAAGAACTTGCTGAATCCACGTCAGCGCCTGTGCTGCGTGGTCAAGGCCGATGCTTATGGTCATGGAGCTGTTGAGTGCGCCAAGATCATGTATTCGGCCGGTGCCGACATGTTTGCCGTGGCGACGGTTAACGAGGGCGTTGAGCTCCGACAGGGCGGGATTACGAAGCCCATCCTCATCCTAAGCGAGCCGCCTATCGAGGCCATTCCGACGTTGCTCGAGTTTGATATCATGCCCTCGGTCTATACGTCTGACTTTGCTCTTGCGTATGGCGAATGTGCCGTCGCGGCGGGCAAGGTGGGCAAGTATCATCTCGCCATCGAGACAGGTATGAATCGTATCGGCGTACACTACACGCAGGTGCTCGACTTTGTGCGCGGTATTAATTTCCATCGCGGTATTCAGTGCGACGGCGTATTTACGCACTTCGCCACGGCCGATGAACCTTCGGGCTGGGACTACAGGCTGCAGTGTCAGCGCTTTACCGAGGCCGTTCAGGCCATTAAGGATGCGGGCTTTGAGTGCGGTATCGTGCACTGCGCCAACACGCCGTCCTCGATGCTCGACCCCTCGATGCATTTTGATATGATTCGCGCCGGCGTTGGCTTGTATGGCATGCAGCCGTGCGAGCTGAGTGGCCGCGTGATGCAGCTTGATCCCGTTATGAGCGTCCATGCGCGCGTGACGCGTGTGGCACACCCTGCGATGGGTGAGGGCGTGGGCTACGGTTTTACCTACCGCGTACCGCGCACGCGCGTTCAGATCTGCACGCTGCCGATCGGTTATGCCGACGGCCTATCGCGTACGCTTTCCAATCGTATGGATGTGCTGTATCGCGGCGAGCGCGTGCATCAGGTTGGCAATATCTGCATGGACCAGTTTATGGTCGCCATTCAGTCCAACCCGGCACACGAGATTCCCGAGGCCGAGTATGGTGACGAGATGATTATTGTCGGCCGCGATGGCGATGCCGAGATCACTATGGACGAGATGGCCCGACTGCGCGGAACGATTAACTACGAGGTCGCCTGCGGCTTTGGCATGCGCCTCGACAAGGTCTACGTGTAGGAGCCGCTATGGGCGTCATGCACATCCCCGGCCATACCCATCAGGCACCACGTGAGGTCGCACTCGAGGAGATCGAGGCCGTTCTGGGCGATTGTCACCTCTGCCAGCTCTACCAGTCGCGTCACAATATCGTGTTTGGCGTGGGAAACCCCCGCGCCCGCGTCATGTTTATCGGTGAGGCGCCGGGTCGCAACGAGGATTTGCAGGGCGAACCGTTTGTGGGGGCGGCGGGAGAAGACCTCAACGGCATTTTGTCGCTGGCGGGGCTCAAACGCGAAGACGTCTACATTGCCAATGTGCTTAAGTGCCGCCCGCCGGGAAACCGCAATCCGCGTCCCGAGGAAGTGCTGGCTTGCTCGCCGTTTTTGCGTGAGCAGATTCGAAGCATCTGGCCCGATATTATCGTGACGCTCGGCAACCCCGCGACGCACTTTGTGCTTAAGACCGAGATTGGCATTACTAAGCTGCGCGGTAGGTTCCACCAGATGGGGCATTTTGTAGTAATGCCTACTTTTCATCCGGCAGCGGCGCTGCGCAATCCGGCGTGGCAGGAGCTGCTGGAGGAAGACTTTAAGATGCTGGGCGATTATCTGGAGCGACATCCCGCACCAGAGGACGCCTCGGAATAATAAGGAGCATATATGTCCCTGGAGCGCCTGGGGGTAGGTACTTACAAAACGACTTGCGCTGCCGATACGGAGTACTTTGGCGAGCTAATTGCACCGTGCCTTGAGGACGGCGATGTGCTCATCCTGACCGGTGGCCTGGGAGTGGGCAAAACTCACTTTACCAAGGGCGTCTCGCGCGGGCTGGGCGATGGGCATATGGTTACGAGTCCTACGTTTGCGCTCATGGCCGTTCACGATCAAGGTCGTATTCCGCTGTTTCACTTTGATCTATACCGCCTGGAGCATGCCTACGAGCTCGAGGATACGGGCATTTTCGATGTGCTGGGCTACGAGGGTGCTTGCCTGCTGGAATGGGGCGAACAATTCCAGGACGAGCTGACGGATGAGTATCTTTCGGTGACGCTCAAGCGTGATGAGGGCGACAGCGATGTGCGAACGATAACGCTTGAGGCGCACGGTGACCGTGCAATGGAGCTTTCCCATTTGATTGATAAGGCTGTACAAGATGAGCTTGCATAACGACAACGCGCTGGTGGTGGCGCTCGATACCTCGACCGACATGCTTGCCTGCGCGGCAAGTTGGATTGATGGGCAGACGGGCGAGACGAAGCTCGCGAGTGGCGACCACATGTGTCGCCGTCACGCCAACGTTGAGCTCGTGAATACCGTTGATGGCGTGCTGGCTCAAGCCGGTCTGGATCGCAGCGATGTTGGTTGCTACGTGGTCGGTCGCGGCCCGGGGTCCTTTACGGGTGTGCGCATCGGCATCTCCACTGCCAAGGGCCTCGCGCGCGGTGCCAATGTTCCGCTGCTGGGCGTGTCGACGCTTGACGCTTGCGCTTGGACGGCGTGGAAGGCTGGCGTGCGCGGCAAGCTTGGTATCTTGGCCGATGCTATGCGCGGTGAGGTATATCCGGCGCTGTATATGCTGGTCGATGAGGGTCCCGAGCGTCAATTTGAGCGCGAGCACGTGGTCAAGGTCGCCGTGGCGCTCGATGAGTGGCGCCAAGCAGCGGACTGGGACCAGGTTCAGCTGACTGGTGACGGTCTCGTGCGCTATGGCAAGCTGTTGGGTGAGGACGAGACCGCTCGCTGCGTTGAGCGCGACCTGTGGTGGCCTTCGGGCGAGGGCTTGCTGCTCGCGCACGCTGCGGGTGACGGCGATCCGGCTCGCGTCCTGCCGATTTACACGCGCCTTTCGGATGCCGAGGAAAACGAGCGCAAGCGTCTTGGTCTTGCCGAGAGTGCGCAGAGCGAAATTACGGGCGTTGCCGATGAGCTCGCCGGTCGTCATCTGCAGTTCCGTCCCATGGGCGCGGCGGATGCCGAGGGCGCGAGCGCGCTAGAGGCTGCCTGCTTTGAAGGTGCCGGACACGAGGCGTGGACGCCGGGCATGTTCCTGTCCGAACTGGGCGAGGACGTCGCTGCGCCGCGTAGTTGGTGGGTGGCACACGACGACGGCAAGCTGCTGGGCCTTGCCGGCGGCATGGTCGTCGACGGGGACGTGCAGATTATGGACGTTGCCGTCGATCCGACTCATCGCCGTGAGGGTATCGCCCGCAAGCTGCTGTCGCATGTGAGCTATGATGCCCAGATGCTCGGCTGCACCACGGCTTCGCTCGAGGTCGAGGACGGCAACGAGGGAGCGATTGCGCTCTATAACGCTCTGGGCTTTACCGAGGCAGGACGGCGCCGCGGCTACTATGGTGCCGGCAAGGATGCCATCGTCATGACGGCTCCGCTGCCCCTGGTGCTTCCGGTCGACAATGCTTCGCCCGAGCCGACGGCGGCAGAGCAGCGTGTATGGCCGCTGCCCGCGCCCGAACGCACTGCTGAGGAGCGTGCCGAAATCGAGCGCCGTCGCCTGGTGCTCGCTATCGAGAGTTCGTGCGATGAGACGGCCGTGGCGATTATCGATGCGGATGGCAATATGCTGGCCAACCAGGTGTCGACACAGATTGATTTTCACGCCCGCTTTGGCGGCGTGGTGCCCGAGATCGCCTCGCGCAAACACGTTGAGGTGATTGTGAGTGTCGTGGATGCGGCGCTCGAGGATGCCGCAGCATCGCTTGGTCTTGAGGGCGGAGCCATTGCCCCCAGCGAGCTTGCCGCCGTGGGCGTGACACAGGGTCCGGGCCTGGTGGGCGCCCTCGTGGTGGGCGTTGCCTTTGCCAAAGGCTTTGCCTACGCTGCCGGTAAGCCGCTCGTATGCGTCAACCATCTGGAGGGGCACCTGTTTGCCAACTTGCTGGCACAGCCCGACCTCAAGCCGCCGTTCATCTTCACGCTTGTCTCGGGCGGGCACACCATGCTCGTGCACGTGAAGGCATGGGGCGACTACGAGGTACTTGGTGAGACACTCGACGATGCTGTGGGCGAGGCCTTCGACAAGGTAGCCAAGGCGTTGGGTCTGGGCTATCCCGGTGGCCCCATCATCTCCAAGCTGGCCGAGACGGGCAACCCCAAGGCGATCGATTTCCCCCGTGCGCTTAACAGCAGAGGAGACTATCGCTTTTCGCTTTCGGGCCTCAAGACAGCGGTGACGCTCTACATCGAGCAAGAGACCAAGGCCGGGCGCACGATTCATCTGCCCGATCTGGCTGCCTCGTTTGAGGCCGCGGTCTTTGACGTGCAGTACAAGAAGGCCAAAAACGCATTGCACGCTACCGGATGCAAGGAATACTGCATCGGCGGCGGCGTCTCGGCCAACCCGCATCTGCGCGAGATGATGATCAAGAAGCTTGGACGTCAGGGGATTCGCGTAACGGTGCCGCCCTTGTCTGCCTGTACCGATAACGCAGCCATGATCGCGGAGGTCGCCCGCCGTAAATTCGACCGAGGTGAAATCTCGCCGTTCGACGTCGACGCCGATCCGAACATGACGCTGTAGCTGGTACGGCGCGGTCCCCGGACGGAGGGGCCGGATATAAGGTTTCCTGCTCTACAGTCCTGCGCAAGACGAAGGCCACATTAAGTGGCCTTCTTTGCGT
>CANNPG010000070.1:0-6153 GCA_947507375.1 uncultured Collinsella sp.
TGGATGACGGGGTTTTGGCGGAAACCAGGAACTATTCCACCGCAACTGCTGAGGAGGGCGGGGTGGATGGCGGGGTAGCTAAAAGAGCCTCGTTCCTAATTAGCTGCTTAGGCTGGGTCAATGTTCATGCTGGCGATTAGGTTGATGTTGGTGTTTAGGAGGTTCTCTAGCACGATGTCGCCCATGCGGATGGGGGCGTTGACGACTAGGTCTCGGATGAGGTCCATGGCGTGGGCGTGGAGTGCCAGCGGGATGGCTTCGGCGGTGCGTACGGGGATAAGCGTCTCTTCGCCGCCAGATACTGCTACGGTGGTGGTGAGCACGCGCATGGGGCAGGTGAGCTCCTGATGCGCGAACTTATCGCCGCGCGGGCAGTTGTTGCCGGTTACGGAGCACACTTCCACCACGGCGCCATTGGCGTCGCGCTCCACCTTTACGGTCAGAAGGCATTCGGATGGGCAGGTCGTGCAGTTGAACTGCAGCGTTTCGATCACGGTATCGCTCATAGTCTATGCCTCCTCGACGGGATCGACGGACAGGACAATTTCGCTAGCACCTAGGTCGAGTGCGCGCTGAATCACCTTTGGCGGCAGCGGGAAGCTTTCCATAACGCTCGGCTTAAACGCGCGGACCTTGCCGGCGAACAGTTCCTCGCCGTCAGCCAAGATCCTCACGCAGGCGGCATCGACTGGCCGGCGCACGCGGAAGTTGAGTTTGGTGAGCGCTACAGACGTAATGCGCCCCGGCAGCGCGTAGCCCGCGATGCCGGCAGGGGAGACGGTGAGCTCGCAGTTCGGAACGGTGCCCGCGTCGGTCCCCAGCGCGTACGCCGCTGCAGCTGCGCCAGCCCTCTCGGACTCGGTCGTCACGTTGTCGGCTAGGTCGTGCACATGCAGCACGTTGCCGCAGGCAAAGATGCCCGGCACGCCCGTCTGCAGACTCTGGTCCACCACGGCGCCGCGCGTGCGAGGGTCAAGTTGAACGCCTGCGGCAACCGAAAGCTCGTTCTCGGGAATCAGGCCCACCGAGAGCAGCAGTGTGTCGCACGGAACAACGCGCTCGGTTCCTGGAATGGGCGCCAGGCGCTCGTCGACTTGGCTCACCTCGACGGCTTCCACGCGGTCGTGCCCAATCACGCGCGTGACCGTGGTGGACAGATGCAGCGGAATGCCAAAATCGTCCAGGCAATTCTTCACATTGCGGCGCAGGCCGTTGGCGTACGGCATGAGCTCGTACACGCCCTCGACCGAAATCCCCTCGAGCGTGCAGCGACGTGCCATGATAAGCCCGATGTCGCCCGAGCCCAAAATGACGGCACGCGAGCCGGGCTTGAGGTTTTCGATATTGATGTATCGCTGTGCCAGACCCGCCGTAAACACGCCGGCGGGTCGGCTGCCGGGGATCTTGATCTCGCTGCGCGTGCGCTCGCGGCAACCCATTGCAAGGACGATCGCGCGCCCGGTGAGCTGCAGCATGCCGTCGCGGCTCATGAGCGTGACGGTATGGACTGCGGTGGCTCCCGCACCCTCGCTCGAATCGATCCCAATCACCATGCTGTCCAAGAACAGCGCAATGTCGGTCGCGCGTACCTGATCGATAAAGCGCTGCGCGTACTCGGGACCGGTGAGCTCCTGCTTAAAGTGCGAAAGGCCAAAACCGGGGTGGATGCACTGGCGGAGGATTCCGCCCAGATGCTGCTCGCGCTCCACGATGGCCACGTGGGCGCCGGCCTTTTGCGCGGCAAGCGCAGCCGCCATGCCAGCAGGCCCGCCGCCGATGACGACCACGTCGAAGTCCTGCGTCGACACCGACGCTACAGCTCCGGCCTCCGCGCGTCCGTCGCGCATATCAAACGTTGCCATCCTAGCGCACCCCCCTTCAGCGGTCCCTCAACCAGCCAAGAACCTGCGTCCTCCAACAACACCTCGTTGGGGTCGCAGCCCAGCTCGCGCGCCAGGATTGCTACCACGCGGCTCTGGCAAAACCCGCTCTGGCACCGACCCATGCCGGCTCGGCAGCGGCGCTTGACGCCCTCGACCGAAACCGCGCCTGGGCGGCGTCGGATCGCGGCCACGATCTCGGCCTCGGGCACCGTCTCGCAGCGGCAGACGATCTGCCCCCACGCGGGGTCGGACTCGATGAGCTCTTCTTTGCGCGTAAGCGGCGCGCGGTCAAAGTCGTCCGGCGCGCGGCGAATCGGGTCCCAATCGTCCCGTTCGCGCAGGGGCACGCCGGCATCGCGCAACACCTGTTCCATACGCTCGGCAGTGGCCGGCGCGCTCGCCACGCCCGGCGACTGAATGCCCGCTGCCTGGAAAAGTCCCGGCACCACGGCCGACTGTCCAATAAAGAAGTCGTTCGTTCCCTGAATGACCGGACGCCCGCCGGCAAATGCGCGCACCACGCGGCGCGTATCCAGATCGGGCACCAGCTTGCGCGCGCCGGTCAGCAGCGCGTTCATATCGCTCGCATAGGTCTGTGTGTCGCCCGGCTCGCGCACGGCGGCCGTGGCGGTGATCACGGTGTTGCCGTGCACGGTGCCCGTCACGATAACTCCCTTCGACACCGGAGTCGGCACGGGGTAGAGCGGCATGAGCGTGCGCGGCTCCTTGTCCAGCACCACGATGTTGCCCTGACGCCAGACCATCTGGAATTCCTCGGCGCCCGCCATATGCGAGATGTCGGCGGCGCCGTTGCCCGCGGCGTTGATCAGGTAGCGGCAGCGCACGTTGCCAGCGGGGGTCGCCAGAGCAAAGCGCGCGTCGTCGCCAGAGCCCGCGACTTCAATCGCCTCCACCGGTGCGGAGCGCATAAACGTCACCCCGTTGGCCTCGGCGTTCTCCAGCGCGGCGATGGCAACCTCAAACGGGTCGACAAACCCAGTCGAGGGGCACCACAACGCGCACGTTGCATCGGCACTGGCGCGCGGCTCTAATTCGTGGATGCGGTCGGGTCCGACGATCGACAACTCGGGCACGCCGTTGGCAAGACCGTTGCTGCGCAGCTTTTTCAGTTGCGCACGGTCCTCGTCGTTAAAGCCCAACACCATCGATCCGGTGCGGCAAAACAAAAATCCCAGCTCCTGCGCCCATGTACCGTACAACTCGCAGCCGCGGGCGTTGACCTGCGCCTTAACCGTGCCCGGTGTCGGATCATAGCCGGCATGCACCAGGCCGCCGTTAGCCTTCGACGCGCCCAGCGCAATATCGTTAGCCGCCTCGACCACGCAAATGGACAGTTCAAATCGCGCGAGCTGCCGCGCGATGGCGCATCCCGTGATGCCCGCGCCGACAATCGCGATATCAAACGTTTCTGCCACAGTGCCTCCCAGACGAGTTGACAGGCTGTCAATAAGAACATCCTACGGTCTACACACCCCCAGCAGGGCGGCAATGCGGCGAACAGCCCCGCAACACCCGCCAACGGCAGGTGAGGGGAGACCCCGGCAACGTTGACAACCTCGTCTACCGACAACTACGGCAACCGTTTGTCTCGATCTGTAACAGTCAGGCGAGGATTTGGGCTCCAGATGTTACAGATTGAGACATTTGCCATGCGGGTCATCCGTTTGTCTCGATCTGTAACATCTAGGACCGGATTCCGCTCCCACCTGTTACAGATTGAGATGTTTGTGTCCGCGCCAGCCCCGCCCCTAGCCGTGGTCCCATATAAACAAACCCCGTGGTAAACTTGACCGGACTGTAAATATTCCGAAAGGTACACCCCTATGTCCAAGTACATCTCCGAGCTCATGTCGCCGCAGCTTATGGGCGTCGTCTATGCCTTTGTTGGCTTTATCATCGCCCTGTATGTGCTGTCGGTTGTCTATGTGTTTATCGACGCTCGCCGCCGCGGCGCCAGCGCTTACGTGGCATGGGGCATCATCGCCCTCATCCCGTTTGTAGGCCTCATTGCCTACTTGGTCCTGCGCCCGCACTCCTACGCCTCCGACCGCGAGGAGCAGGAACTGGACATGGCCCTGCGCGAGCGCCAGCTTGCCCAGTACGGCACCTGCCCGCAGTGCGGCGCGCCCATCGAGAAGGACTTCGTTGTCTGCCCCGTGTGCGACACCCAGGTTCGCAACGTCTGCCCCAGTTGCCATCGCCCGCTCGATGCGCACTGGAAGGTCTGTCCCTACTGCCGAACTCGCATCCAGTAACGCATCCATCGCCGGGCCGGCCGCATGCCACGGGCACAGCGCGCCCCGCGCAAGCCACGCGCGCAACCCGTCCCACACGATGAAGCATGCGTAGAAAATCGCCCGCCGCGCCATTAAGGTGCGGCGGGCGCTTGTATACCAAGGCAACCTGCCTATAATGATGCAAGTCAAAAACGCCGAGCGCATCGCACGCACTTGCATCAGGCATCCGAGAGGAGAAAACATACCCATGAAGGCACTCTACAATGACGGTTCGGTGGCCGAGCTCCCGCAGGACGAAGTCACGCACGTCATCCGCCACTCCGCCGCGCACATCATGGCGCAGGCCATCAAGCGTCTCTATCCCGAGGCCGATTTTGCCTACGGCCCCGCGACCGACAACGGCTTCTACTACGACGTCGACCTGCCCGAGGGCGTCAAGATCAGCGAGGACGACTTCCCCGCGATCGAGGCCGAGATGAAAAAGATCGTCAAGGAGAACCTCAAGTTTTCCGTGTACGAGAAGCCCCGCGCCGAGGCCATCGCCCTTATGGAGGGGCGCGGCGAGAAGTACAAGGTCGAGCACATCGGCGACCTGGACGACGACGCCCGCATCACCTTCTACCAGCAGGGCGACTACATCGACATGTGCGTCGGCCCCCACATCTGCTACACCAAGGCTCTGAAGGCCTTTAAGCTCACCGGCGTCTCGGGCGCCTACTGGAAGGGCGACAAGGACAACAAGATGCTCACCCGCATCAACGGCGTTGCCTTTGCCACCAAGGAAGAGCTCGACGAGCACATGCACATGCTGGAGGAGGCCAAGAAGCGCGATCACCGCAAGATCGGCCGCGAGATGGACCTCTTTATGATGCGCGACGAGGCCCCCGGCTTCCCGTTCTTCCTGCCCAACGGCATGATCCTTAAGAACACGCTGCTGGACTACTGGCGCGAGATTCACCACAAGGCCGGCTACGTGGAGATCTCCACGCCGCTCATCATGAACAAGCAGCTGTGGAAGACCTCGGGCCACTGGGACCACTACAAGGACAACATGTACTCCACCGTCATTGACGACGAAGAGTACTGCATTAAGCCCATGAACTGCCCGGGCGGCGTGCTGGTGTACGCCTCCAAGCCGCACTCCTACCGCGAGCTGCCCATCCGCGCCGGTGAGATTGGCCTGGTGCACCGCCACGAGCTGCGCGGCGCCCTGCACGGCCTGTTCCGCGTGCGCTGTTTTAGCCAGGACGACGCCCACCTGTTTGTGCGTCCCGACCAGCTGACCGACGAGATCGTTGGCGTAGTCAACCTCATCGACTCCGTGTACCAAAAATTTGGCTTTAAGTACCACGTTGAGCTTTCCACCCGCCCCGAGGACTCCATGGGTTCGGACGAGGACTGGGCACGCGCCGAGGAGGGCCTACGCACCGCTCTGGAGAAGCTGGGCATGGATTACGAGGTCAACGAGGGCGACGGTGCCTTCTACGGCCCCAAGATCGACTTCCACCTGGAGGACTCGCTCGGCCGTACCTGGCAGTGCGGTACCGTGCAGCTCGACTTCCAGATGCCGCTCAACTTTGACCTGGAATACGTGGATGCCGACGGCACCAAGAAGCGCCCCATCATGCTGCACCGCGTATGCTTTGGCTCCATCGAGCGCTTCATCGGTATTCTGATTGAGCACTTTGCGGGCAAGTTCCCCACCTGGCTGGCTCCCGTGCAGGTCAAGGCGCTTCCCGTTTCTGAGAAGAGCCGCGACTACGCTCACGAGGTGTGCGCCAAGCTGGAGGAGGCCGGCATCCGCGTGGTCTGCGACGACCGCGACGAGAAGATCGGCTACAAGATCCGCGAGGCCCGCAGCATCGACCGTGTGCCCTACATGCTCATCCTGGGCGAGAAGGAGGTCGAGGCCGGCAACATCTCCGTTCGCGATCGCTCCAACGAGACCGTTCAGATGAGCGTTGACGAGTTTGTTGCCAAGGTGACCGAGGAGATCAAGACTCGCGCCTAAG
>CANNPG010000071.1:0-6152 GCA_947507375.1 uncultured Collinsella sp.
GAGCGAGGCGTAACCCTTGGTGCGGCTCTTGAGCTGGTCAAAAAAGTCCAGAATGAGCTCGGCAAGCGGCATGTCGAAACGCATCTCGACCGATTTGCTCGTGAGATGGATCATGTCGGTTGTAATGCCGCGATGCTCGATAGCGAGCTGCATGACGGCACCCGTATACTCGGGCGGACAGATAATCTTGGCCTTGAGGTAGGGCTCCTCGATGCGCTCGATGCGCGTAGCCTCGGGCAGATCCTGCGGGCTGCGAACATCAATCATCTCGCCGTCGGTCTTGTAGACGTGATAGTCCACCGAAGGGCTCGTGGCAATCAGGTCCAGGTTGAACTCGCGCTCCAGGCGCTCCTTGACGACCTCCATATGCAGCAGGCCCAAGAAGCCAACGCGGAAACCAAAGCCGAGCGCCACCGAAGTCTCGGGCTCCCACACCAACGACGGGTCGTTGACATGCAGCTTATCGAGCGCGTCACGCAGGTTCTCGTAGTCCTTGTTATCGATCGGGAACAGGCCCGTATAGACCATGGGCTTAGCCTCGCGGTAACCGGGAAGCGGCTCGGGGCAGGGGTTCGACGCCCAGGTAAGGGTGTCGCCCACGCGAACGGCCTCGGGGTCCTTCAGGCCCGTGACCACGTATCCGACCTCGCCGACCGTCAGCGCGTCGACCGGCGTCTCGGCGGGACGCTTGACGCCCACGCCATCGACCAAAAAGTCGCCCTTTGCCTGCATCATGCGCAAGGTATCGCCCTTTTTGATGGAGCCGTCAAAGATGCGCACCGTGGCGACGACGCCACGATACTCGTCGAAGTATGAATCCAGAATGAGTGCCTTGAGCGGCGCATTCGCATCGCCCTTGGGCGGAGAGATCAGAAAGACAATGGACTCCAGCAGATCGTGGATGCCCTCGCCGGTCTTGCCCGAGACACACACGGCATCATCGGCAGGGATCGCCAGGTCATCCTCGATCTCGGTCTTAACCTCGTCGGGATGAGCCGAGGGCAGGTCGATCTTGTTGATGGCCGGCACAATGTCCAGATTGGCGTTCATGGCAAGCGTCGCGTTGGAGACGGTCTGTGCCTCGACGCCCTGTGTGGCGTCGACAACGAGCACCGCGCCCTCACAGGCTGCCAGCGAGCGCGAGACCTCATAGGTAAAGTCCACGTGGCCCGGCGTATCGATCAGATTGAACTGATACGTCTCGCCATCGTCGGCGTCATAGGAAACGCGAACGGCATTGGACTTGATCGTGATGCCGCGCTCGCGCTCGATATCCATGGTGTCGAGCAGCTGCGACTCCATGTCGCGCTCGTCGACGGTATGGGTGAGCTCGAGAATGCGGTCACTGATCGTGGACTTGCCATGGTCGATGTGCGCAACAATCGAGAAGTTGCGGATGTGGGAAATGTCAATTGAAGTATTCATGCGGACTATCTTACCCGAGCGGTACAAAAAATGGAGCCTGTTCCATAAAACAGGCTCCATTTATGCGCGTAATCTGTGTGGTGTGAAATTTACAACTTAAGCGTTGATGCTGTTCACGAGCTTGGCAAGACCGGACTTGCGGTTGGAAGCCTGGTTCTTGTGGATAACATGCTTGGCGGCAGCCATGTCGAGACGCTTGGTGACGGTCTTGAGGGCAGCCTGGGCCTTCTCGGCGTCGCCCTCGGCGACGGCGGACTGGACGTGCTTGGTCAGCGTCTTGAGCTCGGACTTGACAGCCTTGTTACGCATGCGAGCTGCCTCATTGGTGCGGATACGCTTCTTCTGAGACTTGATGTTTGCCACTTCTGGAGTTCCTTTCGAGTTCCTTGCAAAAAATGTATGACACCTCTGAGACACGGTGAGGTCATGCAAGCGCCTACTATAGCACGCTCCCCCTCAAAGGGATAGAACGAATTTGTCAAATAGGCAGGTATCATCACGATTTTCTCAAGATGTTCGTAATCCAGAGCAAAAGCGCGGCCTCAGAATCGGCCGAACCCTTGAGCGCGAGCTCTACATCGACCGCCCCCTCGAGCGCCGCGACGAGCTCTGCCATCGAAAAGCGACGTGCCCAGGTCAAGTGATTCTTGACCTGCCAGGACTGGAGCTTGAGCGTTGCGGCCAGCTCACGACCCTGTCCGCGCGCATCGAGCGCCTTGGCGACGATAAGCTCGCGGATGCGGCCGCACAGCAACGTGTAAGTCCACACGTAGCTCTTGGCGGGCAATAGATTGAAAAGCTCGAGCGAGCGTCGCATGTCACGTGCCGAGACCGCATTGAGAAAGTCCCAGGGTTGAACCTCGGCCGTACGTACAATCCAGCGCTCAACGTCGGCAAGCTCAATCTGGGGCGCCTCGACCATCTGGGCAAGCTTAGCCAAGTCGTTATCGAGCATGCGAGTGTTCTCGCCCGAACGCGAGACGAGCTCCTCGGCGGCCGCCGTCGAGATCGACTTGCCGCGCTGCGTCGCCATCTGCTGCACGCGACGCGGTAGCTCCCAGCGCTTGGTGCCGGAGCAATCGATCACGGCCTTCTTATCGATCTTGGCGATCGCCTTATACAGGCGTGTGTTCTTGGCAAGCGAGTCGGCAATGATGAGGCAGACCGTTGTGGGGCTGGGACTCGCCAAATACTCGACAAGCGGCTCCGAGACCGCCTTGGCGAGCTTTGAACAGCCGTCAAGGATTACCAGGCGAAACTCGCTGCCCATCGGAAAGGTGTTAAGCGATCCGATAATCGACTCGATATCGGGGTCTTTGGTCATATCGCGCTCGTCGAGGTTGAACTCGACCATGCCCGTCTTTTCCAGACGCGCTTTCATACGCGAGACGGCGTGATCGCGCTTGACGCCGTCGGTACCGACGATCAGATATGCCGGCAGCAGACCGATTTCGGACATTGCGCTCCCCTCCCGCAGGCCTTCGTATTCGTTCCGTGCCATTCTAGCCCAGGGGCCCACCACACGCCAACGACGTCGTCACGGTCGCTGGCATCGCATCGTAAAGCCCTTCGCGGTCGGCGTGATGGTGATATCGCCGTGTTCGATAGTGCACGCGAACACACCGCCCGCTTCCTTAACGGCATCGATGCAGGCATCGGACGGATGGCCGTATCGATTCCCCTCGCCCGCGCTCGCGAGGGAAAGCTCAGGCTTCAGGACGTCCAGCGACTCACCATCGACTGAAACCTTAGAGCCGTGATGCCCAAGTTTAAGGACATCGATATCCCCCACCTCCTGCACGAATTCCCGTTCTTGGTCGAGCTCGGCATCACCGGTGAGGAGCATACGCAGGCCCTTGCCTTCCTGAATATAAGAGAGCAGCAGGACAAGCGAGTCCTCATTTCCCTCGCCATCCACGGACTCGAATGGCCACATCACGCGAGCGCAAAATGAGCCGATGTCGACCGTATCCCCACGGCGCACCTGCCGATACTCCACGCCAGGTCGGTTCAATACTTCGGCAGGAGCATCCTCCAGCGCATCCGCCGCCACGGCAATCGTTCCGACCGAAAACTGTTCGAGCACGGCAGGCAGACCACCCCAGTGGTCCTCATCCCAATGCGTCACAAAGACGGCATCGATATGGTGCACGTTATTGCGAACCAACGCCGCCACCACGCGCTCGTCGAGCCCGCAGTCGACGAGCGCTACTGCACCGCCCTCGCGGATAAGAATCGCATCGGCCTGGCCCACATCGAGTACCGTCACCGAAGGCGGAGCGAATCGATCCCAAAAGACGTACGGAATCGCAGCCAAGAGCACCAGACATGCAAGCCCCACCGCCATAGGGAGTGCACGGGGACGCGGCCACCAGACCAGCAGGGCCGCCAGCAAACACGGCACTAGGTAAATCCACACGCTATCGGGCGGCACGCTCACGGATGCACCCGGCACGGCGGCAAACAGCTGCTCGAAGAACAGCGCGCAACGGGCGGCAATCATGGGCACAACGAGCGCCCAAGCCCGCAACGGTCCCACGAGCGAAAAGGGAACCAGCACGATCGACACAGCAAGCAGTACGCTCACCACCGGACCAATGACCGCATTTGCCAACGGAGCAATGAGCGAGAACGTACCGAAGGCAGGAATGGTAATGGGGAGCGTCGCCAACTGCGAGCACAGTGTGACGGAAAGCATACTGGCAATGCCCGATGGCACACCCAGCTCACCCAAAGCGTAGGAGGCGTACGGGCAAAAGCACAGGATGGCAAAGACGCTGGCACATGAAAGCTGAAAGCCTATCTCGAACAGCACCGTCGGCCGCAGTAGCACAAAGATGGACATGGTTGCGAAGAGTGCCGATGCGCCGTGCCGGCGACGCCCCGCGCCGTTTACGACAAGCGTCGTGAACACCATGCAGCACGCGCGCACGGCCGAGGGAGACGCGCCCGTAAAAGCAGCGTAGCCCACAAGCGTTATCGCCAATATCGCCCGCTGAAGACCACGTGAGCACCGAGTCTTTTGCAACACACCCTCGATTACAAACCCCACGATAGCCAAATGGCTGCCCGAGACGGCGATTAGATGCGCCGTTCCCGTCACCGAAAACCAGTCGCCCGCCGGTTGGGCGTGCAGCTCGGCCGAACGACCGCAGACGACACCGGCTATGAACGCACGCGCCGGGTCGGTCGCAGGCGCGATGGACGCAAGCAGCCCATTTCGCAGCCGAAGCAGCGGCCCCGGAGAGCCCTCATCGACCGATAAAATCCGAACGGCTTTTACCTTGCATACCTCGCCTCGGAGCACACGCGATCGTCCATACGCATCGTTCTCAAAACGTGAAACGCGACCGATAACACGCATGTGCGCCCCGACCCTGAGCTCGCGGTCACACGATAGGCGAACCGTTGCCAAGTTCTTGCCGTCCGCGCGTGCCTCGCAGGTATAGGAATACACGTCGTCGTTTATGGATGGATCACCCTGCACGACAAACTCGAGGCTGCTTGCCGCTCGAGCGTCGAGCGCCTTCGAGGCGCTTAGCGCGCCCACAGCCCACCACGCCGAGACGACCGCTCCCGCCACGAGACCGACGGACGCGGCATACAGCCACCGCTTCCAAGGGGCAAGCCGCGCACAAGATTGAGCCAGCACAACGAATACCGCCGCCGCGACGGGAATGGCCCATAGCGGCCCGACCGCCGGCGCCTGCTCCCTCAGCAGCGCATCAGCGGTCACGTTGAGCACCAAGGCGCAGCTCATGCACATGCCGGCACACAGGGCCATCGTCCACGGCATCAGGGGCCGCGGAGGCATCACATGCTCGCGCTCGGTCGCACTCATACGCAGATGCAATCTTTGATTTTGGCAAGCTTCTTCTCGCCGATTCCCGACACACGCATCAGATCGTCAACCGAAGCAAAAGCACCGTTCTTTGTCCGCTCATCGATAATCGACTGGGCCATGGAGGGACCGATGCCCGAGAGCGTCTGTAGCTCTGCCGCGCTTGCCGTATTGATATTTACTAGGCCTGTTGCGCCACTCACACCCGATGATGCGGAAGCCCCACCAACAACACCGGCTTCCGCAATGGACGCCTGCTGCTCCCCTACCGTTGGAACGTGAATCTTCTGTCCATCGACGACCTTAGATGCCCGATTGAGCCCCGTAACGTCTGCCTCGGGCGCCAGCCCGCCGGCGGCATCAATCGCCTGAGCCACCCGCGCGCCATCCTTGAGGCGATATACACCGGGCGACACAACGGCGCCATCGACATCGACATAGACCTCTGCCGCGGCAGAAGCCTTAGTCGAAGAACCTTCGGATGTCTTTCCGCTCGAGGCATCACCGGATCCCGGCTCCACCAACGAGCCCGTACCGTCAGTGCGCTCAAACGACACGCCACCGGCACCGCCGCCAAGGTTCGCCATCGCCAGTCCACTCGCCATCGCAATGACGACCAGTATCGCCATCACCACTGCCTTATGACCGAACAGCTTGTCCGCCAAGCGGTCCATCCGTTTGACTCGTTCGTGTTGTTCGCGCTGCGCCATAGCAAAACCTCCCAACACCATCGTGTCAGGAAAGGAGCTCCACAACAGCCACGCTCCAAAACCGGTTTTAACGGTCAAACCAAAAACCGACCAAAACCTTGCACAAATCTGTCCATTTATTCAGGCACACGTCAGCAAATGAACACTTAGCAGCAAAATGCCCAGATAGCAAAAGG